>DASYUT010000185.1 GCA_036000965.1 Actinomycetes bacterium | reverse complement strand
TCTGGAGCGGCGGGCGCGGCTGGCCCAGGCCATCACCGGATCGGCGCGGCTGCGGCTGGCCACCGCCGAGCAGGTCGGCGACGAGGCGGGGTTGGAGGCGCTGTTCCAGCAGGCGGTGGCCGAGGGCTGCGAGGGGCTGATCTGCAAGTCGGTGGCCCCGACGGCCGGCTACCAGGCCGGCGCGCGGGGCTGGCAGTGGATCAAGCTCAAGCGCGACTACCGCAGCGAACTCTCCGACACCCTGGACCTGGTGGTGGTGGGTGGGCTGGCGGGGCGGGGTCGCCGCGCCGGGATGTACGGGGCGCTGCTGCTGGCCGTCTACGACCCCGCCGCCGACACCTTCCAGACGGTGTGCAAGTGCGGCACCGGCTTCAGCGACGCCGAGCTGGCCGGGCTGCCGGCACGGCTGGCGCCGCTGGCACGCCCCGAGCGGCCCGCCCAGGTCGACGCGCGCCGCAGCGCGGACGTGTGGTTCGAGCCCCGCCTGGTGGTGGAGGTACTCGCCGCCGAACTGACCCTGTCGCCGACCCACACCGCCGGGTGGGGCATCCTCAAGCCAGACGCCGGCCTGGCGTTGCGCTTCCCCCGGTTCACCGGCCGCTGGCGCGACGACAAGGCCCCCGCGGACGCCACCACCGTCGAGGAGGTCGTGGGGATGTACCGCACCGCCCGGCGGCACCCACCGGCGCATGACCCGCAAGCACCCGACGGGGAGACCGCGCGCATGAGGCTGATGCTGCTCGACGCGGCCAGCCTCTACTTCCGCGCCTTCTACGGGGTCAAGGCCGCGATGCCCGCCCCGGACGGCACGCCCACCAACGCGGTCCGCGGATTCCTCGACATGACCTCGACGCTGATCACGCGGTTTCGCCCCACCGACATGGTGGCCTGTATCGACACCGATTGGCGCCCGGCCTGGCGGGTCGCCCTGGTCCCCTCCTACAAGACGCACCGGCTGGCCGCGCCCGACGCGGCGTTGGTTGGCGGCGCGCCGGCTGGCGAGGCTGAGCCGCCTGGACTGGCCGAACAGGTCCCGATCATCTTCGAGGTGCTCGCCGCCCTCGGCATTGCTACCCTGGGCGCCCCCGACCACGAGGCCGACGACGTCATCGCCACGCTCGCCGAGCAGGCCACCAAGCCCGTCGACGTGGTCAGCGGCGACCGGGACCTGTTCCAGCTGATCGACGACGCCCGCGCCTTCCGGGTGCTCTACACCGGCCGGGGCGTGGCCAAGCTGGAGATCATCGACGCGGCCGCGCTCGTCGCCCGCTACGGCATCCTCCCCGCCCAGTACGCCGACTTCGCCACCCTCCGGGGCGACCCGAGCGACGGGCTGCCCGGGGTCCCCGGGATCGGGGCCAAGACCGCCGCCAACCTCCTCAGGACCTTCGGCACATTGGAGGCACTGCTGGACGCGGCCGCGGACGGTGATCCACGCCTTGGTCAGGCGGCGGCCAGGCTTGACGCCGCCCGGGACTACCTCATCCGAGCCGCCGACGTCGTCCGCACCGCCCGGACGCTGGAACTCCCCAACATTGCCACCGCACTGCCGCACACCCCACCCGATGTCGAGAAGCTCGCCGAGTTGGGAGTCAGGTGGGGCATCGGCAATGCCCTCGTCCGCGCCACCACGGCGCTCAGCCTGCTCGCGAGCACGTGAACGTCCCGTGAACGGCAACGGCGCAGTGGAAACCAGCGATGTCCCCGAACAGGCCGTGTCAACCTTCTAACCAGGCGTCTCCTGGAAGATGGTCGACCGTGCTGGTCGAAAGGTCAGTCTGTGCAGGCGCGGGTCCGGGTCGGTGATCCTGCCAGGGCTAGCGAGTGCTGGATGTCCAGCCGGCACGCCGGGCGCCAGCCGGTCGGCAAGTCCGTCTCCGACGTCCACGAGCGTCCGTATGCTGCGATCCTGCTTGACCCGCGCATCGGCTGCGGTCGTGCTTCAGCGACGACCGGGCTGCAGGCGCCTGCTCTCGGCCAGGGTGCCGGCGTCGACCCCGGTGAAGCCGATCTGGTCGATCAGGTCGATGACCGTCCGCTTGGCCTTGGCGTCGTCGCCGGCGACCGGGATCGCCAGGCGATCCCCAGCGGGCAGCTCCGGGTGGCTGTCGTCCAGCAGGCGCTGGAAGAAGACCGTGTTGAAGGCCTTCACCACGGTGGCACCAGGCAGCAGGGAGGCCAGCAGCTCAGACGAGGTGGTCTGGTCGGCGTCCAGCTCGGGGAACCGCCCGTCACGCTGCGGCCAGTAGTTGTTGGCGTCGACCACGAGCTTGCCGGCGAAGGGTTCGGGCGGGAGGTCGCGGATCGCGCGCAGCGGGATCGCCACGGCGACGACCTCGCCGAAGCGAGCCGCCTCCGCGACGGTCCCCGCGCGCACGTCCCCCTGGATCGAGGCGACAATAGCGGTGAGTGTGTCCGGTCCGCGCGAGTTGCTGAGCATCACCTGGTGGCCTGCCGCCGCGAACCGCACCGCCAGGACATGTCCGATCTTGCCGGCACCGATGATGCCGATCCTCATTCGATCCTCCGAGCCGCTTCAGTCGCTTCGCGATGCTGCGACCAACCGCCGCGCACGACCAGCTATTCCCCCGGGCTCCGGTAACCCCGTTCGAGCCCGGGCGCTGCCCTGTGGCAGGCTGAGCAAGAGGTCTGCCATCAGCCAGTCCGAGATCAGGTGGTTGATGTACAGCATGTCGATGTCGCCGAGCAGGCTCGGGTCAAGGGTGGTCACGTAGTGGTCGAGCAGCGGCATGCCCACGATGTCGAGGCTGTGGTCCGGCCGATATCCAGTCGCCAATCCAGCCCGTTGGTGCCGGCCATGCCTGGCCTCCTTCATCCGGTCACACAAGCGCTTGCTCGTGGCCTGTCTTGTTCTGCGGTCCTGGGCATGCGATGGGTGTTCGGTGCTGAGCGCCTGCCGGGGTGGAGCACCGGTGACACACGGCGTAGCGCCGCTCACAAAATGGGTTCTGCAGGTTGAGCGCTGACTGAGTTCAATTGGTCATTGCCTGCTGCGGCCCGGTGGGTCGTGGGATGCCGAACGTGACCGCTGCGCTGTGGCAGCGGTGGCCGGAGCGCTGCTGGCGGTGGCCGGGTGCTCGTGGGGGTCGCCGGCGGAGCGGCGGCCGAGGGCAAGCATGGCCCGGTGGACCTGCCGGGGTGACAGCGGCGGCTGGGGCAGCGGGTGGGCGCGGTCGGCGCGGAAGCCGTCCAGCAGCAAGCCAAGGTGCCGCCGCCAGGCGTCGGGGGCGCCGGCGGCGCGGCCGGCCTGCAGGATGCGGGTGTTGGCCCAATTCAGGAACGCCAGGTCCTCCAGGGTGAGGTCGGCGCGCAGCTGCCCGCTGTGCTGGGCGCGGCGGACCAGCTCCCCGACGAGCTCGAACAGGCGGGTCTTGGCGGCCTCGGTGGCGGTGGCGCGGGGGAACCGCATGCCCATGGCGTCGCCCAGGCCGCGGTCGGCGGCCTGCAGCCGGCAGGTCTGTTCCAGGTAGGAGGTGAACCCGTCCCAGGGGTCGTCGGCGGCCAGGGCCTGCTCGGCCGCGTCGACGTGGGCTTGGACGGTGTCGGCCAGCACCGCGTCCAACAGGTCCACCCGGCTGGGGAAGCGGCGGTACAGGGTGCCGATGCCGACCTGGGCGCGGCGGGCGATCTCCTCCAGCGGCGCCTCCAGGCCGTGGTCGCAGAAGACCTGGCGGGCGGCGGCGAGGATGGCGTCGCGGTTGCGTTGGGCGTCGCGGCGCAGCGGCCTGGCGGGTGGTGGGGGGTCGCTGGGGCGGTCTGCGGTCGTCATGCCGGCAGTGTACCGGGAATACGGAGGCTGGCCTCCGCCTTGTGCTAGCTGACGGAACCGATCGGAGGGCCACCTCCGCTTCCTGGAGAGGTCGCCATGAACGTGGTCGTCTGGGTCCTGCAGGTGCTGCTGGCCCTGGCCTTGCTGCTGGCGGGGGTGACGAAGGCCAGCCAGCCCCGCCAGAAGCCTGCGGGTGGCTCGGCCGGGACGACGAGATCGTCGTCCACTGCTCCAACCCCTCCTGTATGGCCAGCGTCGCGCTGTATCAGCTCCTCGAGCGGAACGGCTACCGGAACGTTCGACGCTTCGCTGGCGGCCTGCAGGAGTGGCAGGAGGCAGGGTATCGGCTGGAAGGGGAGATGGTGGATGCTCAGGGCGACGGACCCAGGACCTGAGGAGACGCGACGCCACCGGCACGCCCGCCACGACCACCACCCCGTGGTCCGCTCGGTGGAGCCCGGCGAGGACTGCAGCTGGTGGGTCGTCGACCAGGTCGCCTTCGTCCTCGACACCCGCGACTGAGCACCAGGAGGTCTCCCCGGCCATGGCCCCGACCACCGCTGCCGTCACCGCGCGGCCCGACCTCCCCGAGCTCCCGCTGGACGCCTGGGAGCCGACCAATTTGCGAGTGCCGTACTCGGAGGTTGGATGCTGGTCCTTCCAGGCCGGCCACCACTTGGTGGCGACGTACTCGCCAAACAGGGTCCGGGCCTTCTCCAGGTCGATTTCGCCCGCCACGACCAGGTCGTCGCGATGGCCGCGCTCGAGCGCCCGCTGCTTGGCCAGGGCGCGCTGCCTGGTCAGGAAGATGCCGGCGCAGCGCTGCCGCTTGCCGTCCTGCTAGCGGACCTGGTAGCGCTCATGCGGGTGGCGGGGCGACGGGGGACAACGGGGAGGCGCTGCTGCTGGACCCGCCGATCCGGTTCCGGGTCCTCCCCGGAGCGCTCCGGGTCCGGCTCCCACGCCATGCCCCCGGCTACTCGCCCGCCGCCGCCGTGCCGGCCAAGGGCTGGGCCACCATCACCGCGCTGCTGCAGACCGCCGCCGGCCGCCCAGTCACCATCGAGCCGTGAGCAGGCAACACCATCCGCGGCGCTCCGGCTAGGCGAGGCCGGCCCGGAGCGAGTCCACGAACAGGCCCACCAGCACCAGGATGCCGAGCACCGCGGCGGCCGTCAGCGCCAGGCGTCGGGCGCTCCAGCGCTGGATCGAGACGCGGGTGCGCTGGGGGGCCAGCTGCCGGAACCGGTCGAGCAGGGGCCGCCCGTCCGCCCGCATCTTGGCCTGCAGCTCGGTGGGGACGGTGAGCCCGATCGAGGATGCGCAGGCCTCGGCGATCTCGTCGGGCGTGAACAGCCTGGTCGCCCGCGCGTAGACCCGCTCTGGATCGGTGCGCAGAGCCAGGGTGAGCAGCATGTTGGAGAGGTCGACCGCCTGGCGCCACGGTGACGGGCGGACCTCGAGGCCGGAGACGTCCACCAGCTGCAGGTGGCCGTCCTGCACCAGCAGGTTGGCCGGCTTGATGTCGCGGTGGGCCACGCCGATGTCCCAGAACCTCCGCACCATGCGCAGGCCCTCGTCGATCACCACGTCGTCGATCTCGGAGTCGCCCAGGTTCTTCGCGTTCTCGAAGAACTGGGTGACCAGCATGTACTCCCGGTTGGGGGTGAGCTCGACGATGCCGTAGGTGCGGGCGACCCGCACGCCGTAGTCGTCGAGCAGGCGTAGCGCGTAGTCCTCGTAGGTGGCCAGGCGACGCACCGACCCCATCGGCGTCTCGTCCTCGAGCTGGCCGTACAGGATCGTGCGTCCGAACCGGTACCAGCGGTCGGCCCGCTCGTGGTCGGTCGAGTAGATCTTGCCGAACACCCGGCCGCCGTCCTGCAGCGTCATCCGCAGCGGGGAGGACCCGCCCGACCCCTCCAGCCCGAACGCCTTCACCTCGGTCACGGTCAGACCCAGCTGCTGGGCCATGGCCCCGACGATCGCCGCGCCCCGGTCTCCGCCGAGCTCCAGATGGGCCGCGTTGCCCCGCTTCCGGTAGCTCACCGGGAAGCCCGCCTCCGGGACCAGCCACCGGAACGCTACGGCCGTCACGCTCGGGGCCAGGATCGCGGCGTAGGCCATGCCGGAGAGGTACTCGGCGGCAAGGTAGAGGTCGGCCAGGATCACCAGGGCGAGCGCCGCGGTGAACCCGGCTCGTGCCCGGGCGCGGCCCCTGCCCCGCGGGAGCAGGACGAACGTCATCGCGAACAGGGTGACGGCCAAGGTCGAGATCGCCTTGGAGGGGAACGCGTACGCCTGGCTGTCCACCAGGGCCGGCACGTCAGGACGCGGCAGCTCCACGAACAACAGCCGGACCACCAACCAGTCGGTGGCCACCAACGTTGCCAGGAAGACCACCAGATGCCGGAGCCGTCCGTACCACAGCAGGACGAGCACGGTGGCGACGCGCAGCCCCATGACGGTCGCGAAGGTGGTCAGCAGGGTGACCGCCTTCGCAGGCGGGGTGAGCGCCGGGGTGCGGGCTCTGGCGAACCAGGAGAGGATCTCCTGGTCGACCATCTGGATCACATCGGTCGACCGGATCACGAGGTTCAGACCGGCTCCGAACAGCAGGACCGCGCCCAGGAGCCAGATCCAACGTGTCCAACGGTCCTCCCTTGGCAGCGGCGGAGGCTCACCTGATGGACGCCGCCGCCCCGACCGACCGCGCTCGTCCACCGTCGCTCAGCTGGGGGTGGGCCCGCCGAGCTCGGCCAGGCGGGCGCGGGCCTGGTCGAGGGTGCACGCGGCCTGGTCGAGGCCGGCCCACGGGTCTGGCAGGATGAGCCGGTCGGCGATCGTGCGCAGCGTGTGCCGCCTGGGGTCGAACTCGTCCAGCTCCGACCAGTCCAGCGGGACCGAGACGGGCGCGCCGGGCAGCGCCCGCACGGCGTAGGGCGCGGCCATGGTCTGCGCGTAGCCGTTGCGGCCGATGTCGAGGAACAGGCGGCCGTGCCGGTCGGCGATGCGCCCCTCAGTGGTGAGCTCGTCGGGGTGGCGTGCGGCCAGGGTCTCGGCCACGGCGATGCTGAACGCCTTCACCGCGTCGGTCTCGGCGGCCGGGACCAGCGGCACCAGCACGTGCAGGCCGCGCGACCCGCTGGACTTCAGGAACGAGGCCAGCCCGAGCTCGTCGAGCAGCCCGTGCAGCGCTGCCGCCGCCAAGCGCAGCACCCGCGGGTCGGTGGCGGCCGGGTCGAGGTCGAAGACGAGCTGGTCGGGGTGGTGGATGTCGGGCGTGCGGCTGAGCCAGACATGGGGGGTGATGCAGGCCTGGTTGGCCAGGTAGGCGAGGTCGTCGGTGGTGCGGCAGAGCAGGTAGGTGACCTCGTCGCGCGTGGTGGCCTGCCGGGTGCGGCGGTTGGGCGCGGTGACGCGCTCGATCCAGTCGGGGACGGACGCGGCGACCTGCTTCTGCAGGAAGCCGCCCTTCCCGATCCCGTTGGGGAACCGCTGCATGGTGACCGGCCGTCCAGTGACCAGCGGGAGCATCACGGGGGCGACGGTCTGGTAGTAGTCGGCCAGGTCGGCCTTGGTGATGCCGTCGTCTGGGAACAGGACCTTGTCCGGATGGGTGATCTGCACCCGGTCGCTCAAGGTCGCACCACCTCGCCTGGGCCCGCCTGGGTCAGCCCGCACCTACGTACTCCAGCCGTAGATCATGACCTGCCTGGTCGGGTGGGGCCAGAGCCGGCGGGCAGACCAGGGCGGTCACCGTTGATGATCCGGTGTTGTGAGGACAACCGAAGATCAGACGGTGGCCGCAGGCCACAACGTAGACGTCGACCCTGCCCGCTGGCAGGAGCTGTTGGACGAGTTGCTGGGCCGGGTCGCGGTTCGCTTCGCGAGGGTGGATCTGCGGCGGCGGGCCAGGGCGTTCGTGGGCGGGCTGCTGGCGGACCTGCCACGCAAGCACTGCTGGACGATCGCCGAGCACGCCGGCAACCCCAGCCCCGACGGGATGCAGCACCTGCTTTGCCGGGCGGTGTGGGATGAAGACGCGGTCCGCGATGACGTGCGTGCCTATGTTGTCGAGCACCTGGGCGACCCTGGGGCGGTGCTGGTCATCGACGCGACCGGGGGTCTGAAGAAGGGCACCACCACCGTAGGGTGCAACGCCAGTACACCGGCACCGCCGGGCGGATCGACAACGCCCAGGTCGCGGTCTACCTGGTCGACGCCACCAGCGCTGGGCACGCCCTGGTCGACCGGGCGCTGTACCTGCCCCGGGCCTGGACCGACGATCCCCAGCGCCTGCAGGCGGCCGGTGTCCCCGACCAGGTCGGGTTCGCGACCAAGCCGGCTCTGGCCACGGCGATGCTGGCCCGCGCCCTTGACGCCGGCATCCCAGCAGGCTGGGTCGCCGGCGACGAGGTCTACGGCGCCAACCCCAAACTGCGGGCCGAGCTGGAAGCCCGACAGATCGGCTACGTGCTGGCGGTCGCCTGCGACCACCGCGTCCGGATCGGCGGCACCACCCACCGCGCGGACGCCCTGCTCACCAAAGTCCCGGCGTGGGCATGGCAGTGCGTGTCGGCCGGCAGGGGCGCCAAGGGCCACCGCCACTACGACTGGGCGTTGCTGTGCCTGGACCACCCCAGCCCCGGGCCTGGCGGCCAGGCAGGCCAGCACTGGCTGATCCGCCGCAACCAGCGGACCTCGGCAGCGTTGCCAGCCGCCTCGGCTACGCTGTCGAAGAGGGGGAGGGCATGTACGAGTGGACCGACGGCGAGCTCGTCTGGCGCGACCCCGACGGCGAGAACGTTCACGTCGAAGTGGCCCGGCCGGCCGGTCAGGCCAGGTGGCGGCGACGGCTGGCTGGGCCTGGCTACGACTTCGCCGGGCTGGTCGGGGCCGTCGTCTTTTCTGCCTGTCGCTGACGCCGTCGCTGCTGCCGCGCAGCTGGCTGTTCCAGGCCGTCGCCGGCGGCATCGTGGCCGCCATCGGCTATGGTCTCGGGGTGCTGGTCGGCTGGCTGGTCCGGGACCGACGACATCCGCAACCGGACCGACGGGGTGCTGTGGGTCGGCCCGCCCAACAGCAACGCCCTCTGGCGACAGCTCACCCGCCGGCGTGACCACGGCACGCCCCAGATCCTGCCGACCTACCAGCGGGGCGCCACCGTCCGGTTCGCCAGCCAACCCTCCGACCTGCGCCGCCCGGCATCGCCGTGGACCGCCCCGCGGCTGGTCTACCTGCAGCACGCGTCCGATCCGATCACCTGGTGGTCGCCGCAGCTGCTGCTTCGCGAGCCGGACTGGCTGCGGGAACCCAAGGGCCCGGACGTGCTGCCGGCGATGCGCTCGTATCCCATCGTCACCTTCTGGCAGGTCTCCGCCGACATGGCCTTCGCCACCAAAGTCCCCCCCCGGCCATGGGCACGCCTACGGCAGCGAACAGGCCGCCGCCTGGGCCGAGATCGCACCACCACCCGGCTGGACCCCTGGGAGGACCGCCCAGCTCCAGAAGCTCATCGGCGACTGACCGGAAGCAACCGCTGCAGGAGATCCCGCAGCCCGGGCGGTCCCTCCACGACCAGATCGGCGTCGGCAAGCAGCGCCGGCGGTGCTTCCGCCGAGCGCACCGCCACCCGCAGCCCGTCGCCGCCCTCGGCGGCGAGCTGGGCCGCGGCGGCGAAGGCCGGCAGGTCGCCGAGGTCGTCGCCGGCCACGACCACCGAGCGGGCACCGGACTCGGCCACGACCCGCCGGACGGCTTCGCCCTTGTCGCTGCGCACGGCCGGGCGCAGCTCCCAGACCAGCTTGCCCGGGACGACCTCGAGCCCGTGCCGGTCGGCGATCTGGCGGGCTGCCTGGTCGATCGGCGCAGCCCAGCGTTGGGGGTCGGCGACCCGGCGGGTGTGGACGGCGACGGCGTACTCCTTGTCCTCCAGGTGGGCGCCGCTGTGGCGGACGGCGGCGCTGTCGCGCAGCTCCTGCTGGGCGGCGACCACAGCGGGACGGGCCGCCTCCAGGCGCGGGTCGACCCACACCTGGCCGCCGCGGATCTCCTGCAACCCGTACAACCCCAGGTAGCGCACGCCGGGCGCGCCGGCGTGCTCGGCCAGCCAGCCGGCCGGGCGGCCCGAGATGAGCGCGACGGCGGCGAACCGGGCGGCCAGCTCCGGGAGCAGCTCGACGATGCCGGGCAGTGGCCTGGCCATGTCCGGGTCGTCGACGATCGGCGCGAGCGTGCCGTCGAAGTCCAGGCAGAGCGCGACTTGGCCCGCCTGCGCCGACAGCCGGGCGGCGTGGCCGGCGAGCGACGCGCCGGCGGCACCCGCGGCGGTCATGGCCGGTGCTCCAGCGGGAACTCGTGCTGGGCGCCACAGCTGAGCTCGATGATCTGGTCGTGGACGAGGACCTTGATGGGCCCGGCCCCGTCGGGGCGTGACCTGATAACCATGTGGTCCTGGGCGAGCGCGACGTCGACGCGGTGGCCCCGGTAGTGGACGCTGAACTTGAGCTGCTTGACCTTCGGCGGCAGCGCCGGCTCGAACTGGAGCACCGGCCCGCAGGCCCGCATCCCGGTCAGGCAGCGCAGCACGATGTCGACCGTGCCCGCCATCGCGCCCAGGTGGATGCCCTCGGCGGTAGTCCCGCCCTGGACATCGGCGATGTCGCTCTCCAGCGCTCGCAGCAGGAACTGCCACGCCTGCTCGGGCTCGTAGCGGGCCAGCACCCAGGCGCTCACCACCCCGCTCAGGGTCGACCCGTGGGAGGTTCGGTCCAGGTGGTAGGTGACGGTCCGGGCCAGCTGGTCGGCGGTCACCTCGTAGCCGAGGTCGGCCAACAGCTTGCGCAGCTCGTCCGGGGAGAGCAGGAACAGCAGCATCAGGACGTCGGCCTGCTTGGCCAGCTTGTAGCGGTTGGGGTTATCGCCTTCAGCTTCCAGCACCCGGTCCAGCCGCTGGATGTTGCCGTACTTGGCCCGGTAGCCCTCCCAGTCGAACTCGAGCAGCTGCTCGTAGCCCTCGAACTGGGTCAGCACGCCGTCGGCGTGGAAGACGACCTTCATCTTGCGGGTGAGGTCGCGCCAACGGTCCAGCTCGTCGTCCCGGATGGTGAGCTCCTCGACGAGCTCCTGACGGTAGTGCGGCGGCAGAATCTCCAACGCCTCCAGCGCCCGCTGCAGCACCCAGACCACCATGACGTTCGTATAGGTGTTGTTGCGCAGGCCCTGCTCGTCGGAGTCCGGGTAGCCCTCGTGATACTCGTCCGGGCCCATGACGCCGTGGATCTCGTAGCGGTCCTGTTCGCCGTCGTAGGTGGTGATGCTGGCCCAGAAGCGTGCGATCTCGATCAGCAGCTCGGCGCCGGTGAAGCGCAGGAACGCGGTACTTCCGGTGACCATGTAGTGCTGCCAGGCGTTGTAGGCGATCGCGATGTTGACGTGGCGCTGGCGGTGGGAGTGGTCGGGCAGCCAGCGCCCTGATATCGGGTTGAGGTGGAGCTCCTGGGTCTCCTCTTGCCCATTGGAGCCGCTCTGCCAGGGGAACATGGCGCCCTGGTAGCCGTTCAGCCGCGCCGCCGAGCGGGCGGCGTTGAGGCGGGCGTGCCGGTAGTCGAGCAGCGCCTTGGCCAGGATCGGCCGCTGGAAGTTGAGGAACGGGAAGATGAACAGCTCGTCCCAGAAGATGTGGCCCCGGTAGGCCTCCCCGTGCCAGCCACGCGCGGGGACGCCGACATCGAGGTGGGCCGTGTGCGGCGAGACGGTCTGCAGCAGGTGGAAGATGTGCAGGTGCAGGACGGTCTCGGTCCACTCGTTGGCGCTGTCGAACTGGATGTCGAACCGGTTCCAGAGGCTGTTCCAGGCGCTCTCGTGGCGCGCGAACAGCCCTGCGAAGTCCTCGGCGCCCGCCACCAGAAGCCGCGCGTCGGCGCGGCTCTCGGAGACGGCGCGGTCGCGAGAGGTGGAGAGGGCGACGACCTTCTCGACGGTCGCCGGGCGGCCCTCCTCCAGTTCGAAGGTGAGCTCGTGGGCGATGAAGCCTGGCTCCTCGACCAGCCGCCGGTCGGCTTCGGCGGTTCCACCGTCGCGCAGGAGCCTGGTGCGGGCCGCCAGCGCGACCCGCACGTGCGACTGGGTCGTCTCGACCTGCAGGTCGACCGTGTCCTTGTTGACCTCGGCCTGGCCAAGCACCGCGAGATGGCGGCCGTTCAGGTCGCGGTAGCGCTTGACCCCCGCGTTGATCACTCTGCCGTCCAGCCCGGAGCGGACCTCCAGGGTCCCCGACCAGTTCTCCGCCGTGAAGGTGGTCTCCAACCCGGCGAGATGCTCGTCCTTCATGCTGACCAACCGGCGCTGTTCCAAGCTGGTGCGGCGGCCCTCGGCGTCCTGCCACTGTAGCTGCCGCATGAGCGTCCCGTGGCGCATGTCCAGCTCCAAGCGGTGGTCGAGGACGTGGGCCTGCTGGATGTCGAACCATGCCCCGCCGGCGACCCGGAACTGCAGCGGCAGCCAGTTGGGGACGTTGACCAGGTCCTCGTTGACGACCTTGCGCCCGGCGATCTCGGTGACCAGCTGGTTGTAGAGGCCGGCGACGTAGGTCCCCGGGTAGTTGACTCCGTCGGCTTCGGTCTCGGGCAGGGCGCCGCGGGTGATGAAGTACCCGTTGCCCACCGCGCAGAGCGCCTCACGCAGCCCCTGGCGGGCGGGGTCGAAGCTGTCGTAGACCAGGGTCCAGACGCTCGGCGGCCGCTCCGTGTGCCGCCGTCGGAGCTCGGCGGCGGCCCGCCGCTCCTCCAGGCGGCCCTCGGCCAGGGCCCGCTGGGAGACGTCGTCCAGCGTGGTCACGACCAGGTCGGCGCCCGCCTCCAGCAGGATGTCCCGGTCGTCTAGCCGGGCTACGCCGAGCGCGGCCATCCCGGCCGCCTTGGCCGCCTGGATCCCGCTGGAAGCGTCCTCGGCGACGAAGCAATCGCCCGGGCTGACGCCCAACTCCTCGGCGGCGGTCAGGAAGATCGTCGGGTCGGGCTTGCCCTTTGGGAAGTCCCGGCCGGAGATGTCGGCGTCGAACAGCTCCTGCAGCGTCATCCCGGGACGGATGAAGTCGTAGTCCAGTCGCTGTTCGGCGGCGAAGGTGTCCAGGCGGATCCGCTCCAGGAAGAGCTGGGCGTTCTTGGACGACGAAGCCGCCGCGACCCAGATGCCCATGTCCTTGACGGCCAGGATGAACCGCAGGGCGTCCGGGAACGCCATGAACCGGCCTTCCTGGATGAGCTTGGCGATGTGCTCCTGCTTGGCGGTCGCGTACCGCTCGGCCCGGCGGTCCACGTCCGGCACGCCGAAGTACTCAAGGGCGGCGCGGGCGCCCGCCAGGCGTGGCTTGCCGGCCATGAGCTGCTGGTACACCGTCGGGGTGAAGCGCTCGGCGGTCCAGCTGGTCTGGTCGCGGATGTCGCGCCACTCGCCCTCCATCAGCCCTCTGAGCGCATCGCGCCAGGCCAGCTCGTGTGGCGAGTCCACCAGGACGCCGTCGACGTCGAAGATCGCACCTTGGTACGCCATGACCCTCACCAGGCTTTCGGGTTGCCGTGGGTACTGCCGGTCGCGCCACCGGCCACGACCGCCACGGCCACAGCGAGCATCCTCGGCGGCCGCCCCACGCGCCAGGCTGTTCCGAACATCGCCGTCAGCTCCCCTCACCCGGTCAGCTCCCACGCAGCGCTGACACCTTCGATGCTGGCGCCAGGCGTCAACGCTCCGCCCTTTCCAGAATGTGACGGGAACTCAAGGGCGTACTCCCGGCTGCCAGTGGACACGACCACAACTACTCGCACGGCATCTCGGCAAGCCCCCTCGTCTGCCAACATCGTTGATGCAAGCACACGCGTCCATCCTCGGGGCTACCCGGGGTTCCCCCGACCTCGGGTTGGCGAACGGCACGGGACGGGCGGCCGGACCGACCGGCGTGCCGTGCGTGGGCACCGGCAGGGGTCGGCGCCCTGCCGACCCAGGTGCGTGGCCCACCCCCCACGCGCAGACGCCCAGCAGGACCACGACGAACACGAACACCAGCGGCTGGCGCCTGAGCAGCGGCAGGGAAGGTGCCGCCGCCAGGACCGCCGCGGCAACGGCGAGCTTGCGGACCAGCCCGGCACCCCAGATCGCCAGGGTCGCCAAGGGGACAGTAATCGCGAATCCGACCAGACCCGCGACCATCTCCAGCGGGTGCCGAAGCGGCGCGACGACGATCGATGCCGCCGCCAAACACCAAGGCCACCACCGCCACCGCCACGCCCGGCGCCGCGGGTCGCAGCGCGGCCACCAGCTCGCGGACGCGTGCTTCCGGGACTCCCGCCATCGCCGGCTACAGCCAGCCGCTGCGCCGGAACCCGCGGTACAGCCCCAGGCAGATCACCGCCATCGTGGCCAGCACCAGCGGATAGCCGAAGCGCCACTCCAGCTCGGGCAGGTGCCGGAAGTTCATCCCGTAGATGCCGGCCAGCAGGGTCGGGACCGCCCAGATCGCCACCCAGGCCGAGATCCGGCGCATGTCGTCGTTCTGGCGTACCGACACCTCGGTCAGGTAGGCCTGCAGCACGCTGGAGAGCAGGTTGCCGAGGCCGTCGGCACCCTCGACCAGGTGCTGCAGGTGGGCGCGCTGCTCGCGGAAGCGCCGCCTGAGCCGCTCACCGGTGGGCGACGGCGACTCGCTGGCCAGGTGGTCCAGCAGCTCGGTGAGCGGGGCCATGGCCCGCCGGAGCTTGAGCACCTGCCGCGACAGGTTGTAGATGCGCTCGGTCAGCCGGGGCCCACCAGGGGTGAAGAGCGCCTCCTCGACCGCTTCGACGACGTTGTTGATGGCGCCGAGAACGGGGCCGTAGCCCTCCACGGCGTGGTCGACGACACCGGCCAGCACCGCCGCCGGGCCGGCGCCGGCCAGCTCGGGGTCGGCCCGGAGGTCCTGGTGCACCCGCTCCAGGACCCCCGCTTCGCGGTCGACGCTGACCACGAAGCGTTCGCCGAGGACCAGCTGCACCTCCCCGAGCCTGACGAGCTCCTCGGCGGCCGCCCAGCTGGCCGTCTTGACCACCGCGACCAGCAGCTCACCGGCGACCTCCGGAGCCGGCCGTTTGGTCGCCGTGCCCAGGTCGTCGACCAGCGGCCCTGGCAGGCCGAACTCGGCCTGGACGGCCGCCAGCTCCTGAGGACTTGGGTCGCGCAGGCTGACCCAGACGAAGCTGTGGCCCAGCGGCCTGGCGCCGTCGGTGCCCTGCCCGTCCTGGTAGGTGGTTCGCGTGCTCGCCATCACGCCTCCCGAATGCTGATGCGCGCCGGCGTCGCCGCCAGTTGCGGCTGGCGCGGTGGGGGGAGGCGGTCGAACGCCGCGGCGACCATTGCCGCCGTTCCGGCTCCTACGATGGAGCCGACCACCACGTCGGCCGGGTAGTGCACGCCGGTGTGGACCCGCGAGTAGGCGACTCCGCCCGCCAGCAGTCGGATTGGCGCGGCCAGTCCGGGAAGGTGGCGGCCGACGGTGTAGGCGAACGCGAAGGCCGAGGCGGCGTGGCCAGAGGGAAACGAGGTGGATTCGGGCATCCGCACCTGCCGGGCTTGGACGTCGGGTTCGACGCGATCCGGGCGCGGCCGTTGGCGGAGGGGTTTGATGCCGAGATTGACGACCGCCGAGGTCACGCCGATCGCGACGATACCCTCCAGGGCCACCCAGCGTCCGCGCCTGCCGCCGAGCAGAGCGATCGCAGCGGCGATGCCCAGCCACAGGGCCGAGTTGTTCGCGACGTCCGAGAGCCGGCGGACGGGGCCGTCCAGGTTCACGGTGGGCGTGCGGGCCACCGCCTGGTACACCGCCCGATCCAGCGCTCCCAGCTCCCGCATCGCCTCGGTCCAAGGGGACGCTGGACCACGCCGCGCTTCGACGGCCCGGGCGAGCGCATCGCCGACGGTCTCCTGTGGCTTGTCTGTCCCCTGCGACATGGCGATGATTCTACGGTCGGTCTGGGCACGACCAGAACGCATGCGGGCCTGGCTCCCGCGTGCCCTGCGCAGGGGATCTCAGCGAGCTCACCCGCCATTCTCGTGCTGGGGGCCTGGTCATGCGCCGACCAGGTCGGTGCCGGCCGATGCGGCGTACCGTGCCCGTGTGGGCGGTGCCGGCCGTGCCGACTGGAGGGTCAGGTGCCGGAGGTCGGAGAGCTGGCGAGTGGCCTCCACCTGTCCCTGTTCAGGCTGCGGCCCGCTGGAGGGGCGTGCCGCCGAGGCTGAGGGTGACCTGGATGTTGCCGCGGGTGGCGTTGGAGTACGGGCAGCGCTGGTCCGCGCGCGCCATAGCGCCGACTGGAAGCAGGCTCTGTAGCCGACCGCGAACAGCTGCTCGGGGTTGGTGCCGGGGCCGCCCTGGCCGCCCATGTCCTCGGGCACCGAGAGCTGCAGGTCCAGGCGGCCGTCGGCGGTGCGGGCGTGGCCGGCCCGGCCGCCTTCGGTGACTGCCTCGGCGGTGTAGAGGACCTTGCGCAACGGGTTGGCTGGCATCGCGCCGCCTTCCTTTGCGGAGTGAAACGCTTGTCCGTCTCTTCCCTACCGGGCGTCTCCTGCGGGGCGTTGTGGCATGGCCCCACCCGGACGCCGGGCGACCCCGATGTTGTTGGCGTTCAGAGGGTGAGGTGCGCGCCGTTGTCGGGGTTGAACAGGTGCAGCTTGCGGGGGTCGAACCACAGCTCCAGCTTCTGGCCCTCGCGGGCCCTGCTGGTGCTGTCGAGACGGGCGACCACCTGGTCGGCGCCGCCCGGCACGTCGCTCGCGCCGGCGTCGGCCGCCAGCTCCTCTAGCTCCCGTGCGGTGGCGCGGGCGCCCTGGAGGTGGAAGTAGACGTACTTGTCCGCCCCCAGCGACTCTAGCACGTCGATGGCCGCGGAGAAGGTGAGACCCTCGGTCTGCTTGTCACCGACCAGCGCGGCGTCCTCGAAGTGCTCTGGCCGCAGGCCCATGATCAGGTTGCGGCCGGCGCCGGCCTGGTCGACCTTGGCGCGGACCCCGGCGGGCAGCGCAATGTCGCCGAGCGGGGTGCGCAGCTGGCCGTCCTCCAGCGTGGCGGGCAGGAAGTTCATCGCCGGCGAGCCGATGAAGCCGGCGACGAACAGGTTGCGCGGCCGCTCGTACAGCTCCTCTGGGGTGCCGACCTGCTGGATGACGCCGGCGCGCATGACCGCGACACGGTCGCCGAGCGTCATCGCCTCGGTCTGGTCGTGGGTGACGTAGACCATGGTGGTGCCCAGCTGGTTCTGCAGCCGTGACACGGTGGTGCGCATCTGCACCCGCAGCTTGGCGTCCAGGTTGGACAGCGGCTCGTCCATCAGGAACGCCTGCGGGCTGCGCACGATCGCCCGGCCCATGGCGACCCGCTGCCGCTGACCGCCGGACAGGTTGGCCGGCTTGCGGTCCAGGAACGGGGTGAGCTCCAGCATCTCTGCCGCGTGGTTGACCTTCCGGTCCATCTCGGCGCGAAGGTCGCTCCCACGAGCGCGCCCTTGCCAGGGAACCGCAGCCGGGCGATCGCGTAGGCGGCCATCGACCCGACGACCACAGCCAGGAAGGTGGCGATCAGGGCGATGCCGATCGAGTTGACCAGCGCCCGGTTGAACAGCGACGTCTCGAAGATCCCGCGGTAGTTGTCCAGTGTCCACTTGCGCGGGAAAAACGTCGCGTCGGTGATGGTGCTGGGGTCCTTGAACGACAGCGAGGCGATCCACAAGACCGGCACGATCGCCACGATAATCACGATCGTGTTGCCGATCGCCCAGTAGGTCTTTGCGCGGGTGCTGGTGTTCATCGGTCGGTCACCTCCTGGCCGGGTGCGGCCGTTCCGAAGCCCTTGACGAAGATGAAGGCGATGATCGCCACCGCGATGAAGATGAGCACCGAGATGGTGGAGCCGATCCCCAGGTTGAGCGCGGTGAACAGGTTGTCGTAGCCGAGGATCGACACTGAGCGGGTGTCGTTCGCGCCGGCGGTCAGGCGGCGGCCACCATGACCAGCCCGCGGCGCCACCCTCTGATGCCGCTCATGTCCGCTCCATTGGCATCTCGTGCTCCTCGTCCCGCGGGTCGTCACGGGGCGCTGGATCCTTGCGCTCATCGTTGGGACCAGCCGCCGGCGACCTCATCGCCGCCGCTCCCGCCGGATGCGCCCGCCCCGCACCAGCACGACCCGCCGGGGCCGGGGTCCGCGGTGCTGGACCGGGTCCACGGTGCGCCGGATGTCGAGGACCTCCCGCCAGAACTGCTCAGCTACCGTCGCCACGACTCCCCCTTGCTTGCCAGGCCGGCAGCGGGGCGGCGCCCTGCGGGCCAGCACCCAGACGTTCCCGTCCACCGGTGCCGCCGTCAGCGCCGCTTCCACCACCCGCTCCTGTCGTCTGGTCGCGTGAACCTGGCTGCGATCGTGCTGGACCGAGGCGGGGCCTGGCATCGTGGAGGACCCCGGACCCGACCCGTAGTGTTTTGGTCACCCCACCGCTAGGACGGGGCGGGCGACCGACGGAGGAGCACCTCCGCCTGGTGGGCGATGATCCGATGAGGGTCGAGACGGCCAGGACGAGCAGCGGGTTCCATTTCAGCAGCTGGGCCATGGCCAGCGCGGCGGCGAACACCCCCAGGCTGACCCAGCCCGTCAGGGTGGCCCGGCCGATGCTGAGGGTGGCGGCGAAGAATGGTGTGCGGGTCAGCGCCGCTTCCGCGTTCCTCCGGCCCGCCCGCTCGCTGCCGATAGCAGGGCGGACTTCCCGATCCCGCCCTCGCCCCGCACCATCAGCGCCCCTCCGCGTTCACCCACGCGGTCAAGGAGGTCGTCGAGCGCCCTTACCTCGCGCTCGCGCCCAAACAAGGGGAGCACGGCCATCTCGCAGCCATGATCGTTTGTCCTATGCAAGCCGTCCAGAGCCGTCGTCCATGGCTTCCTCCGTGCGAGAGAGAGTCGAGATGGCCGGACGACCTGCGATGCCGATCGAGAAGGGCTACTGAGCTGCGACGTTGAGTGACTGCCGTTGCCCGGCGTCGTCCGTTGTTCTCGGGTGGGAAGTGGCCCCACTGTGGCCCCAGCGGTCCGTCCGAGCGACCCCATCCTTGCCATTCGTGCCGCCGCGCACCTGCAATAGGGCCCGCGCAGGTCAGGGGCCGGGAGTGACCGTGGCTGACGGTGAGAAGCCAGGGAGTCGCGTCTGGAATGGCATGCAGGTGGCACGAGCAACGCAGCGCCGTGCGGTCAGTGCAGCAGCGCCTCAAGCACGACGATGACCACGCCGAAGGCTCCGTTGACCAGACCCGCAAGCAGCGCCCCCGGCCCGGATTTGCCGCTTCGGCGTCCTACGTCGATACCCCACCCGACGAGTTGCGCCATGCCGCTCCACAGCGCAAGACGCACCGCAAGCCCCTCATCGAGCAGGCCAAGCGCGCCCAGCAGCAAGAAGAGAATGGACAGGGCAGGGCAGGGCAGGGGCGGCAAGCATCGACAGCTCCCGGCCCATGATGGCGGGAACCACCTTCAGGTCAGACCCGGCTTGGCGCAGGCCATGGTCCAGGACGTCGGCGTACACGTGCGCGAGCCAATAGACCAGCAGGGTGGTAACGGTGGCGGCCAGGATGAACGCTGGGGGCTCGTGCCCAGCGGTCGCCGCGATCACCGCGGTGGCGACGATCGTGCCGTAGATCGCGCCGCGGGGGTTCGCAGCGATCACCGCCAGCCGGCGCGACCGGGGCGTGCCTGCCGTCGCGGAGCCTCCCATGCGGCAACGGTACTCAGTCGGGCCGACGTGTGTCACTACGCGGCCGAGGAGAACGACTCGTCGCATCGCCTTGACGTGGCTCGAAGATCGCTACTCGCTCGCGCTCCTCGTCGCCCTGGTCGTCGTCGCCCAACGCAGGCCCGCCCCCAGCTCCTCGGCCACGACCTCGACCACGGATCGGGCGCTTCACCACACCGCAGGACTCAGCCCGGCCACGTCCACTGCGCGACCTCGGGGATGTCCTCGCCGTGCTCGCGGGTCCAGGTCCGTGCCCGCAGGCGAGCATCGGCCATCCGCTGCCGCAGCGCGGCGGCGCGGGGACCGAGCCCGGGGACCCGGTCGATGACGTCCATGACCAGGTGGTAGCGGTCGAGGTCGTTGAGCGTGACCATGTCGAACGGCGTGGTCGTCGTGCCCACCTCGCGCGCAGTGCAGCGCGGCGTCCTGGACCGACAGCCAGTCGTGCTGCGGCTGCTTGCCCGCGACGACGACGTTGACGTAGTGCCTGGACGCCAGGCAGTGATCAAAGGTCGACAGCAAGGTGTTGGCGTCCGGTGGCAGGTAGACGCGCACGATCTCCGGCCGCTTGTTCAGGACCACGTCGAGGAATCCAGGGTCCAGGTGGGTGAAGCCGTTGTGGTCCTGGCGCCATACGTGCGAGGACAGCAGGTAGTTCAGGCTCGGCAGCGGCCGCCGCCACGGCACCTGCGCGCTCGCCTGCAGCCATTTGGCGTGCTGGTTGAACACATCGAATCGACGATGTGGATGAACGCCTCGTAGCAGGTGAACACGCCGTGCCTGCCGGTGAGCAGGTAGCCTTCCAGCAGGCCCTGGCAGACATGTTCTGACAGGATCTCGACGACGCGGCCGGCTCGGTCGAGCTGCTCGTCGTTGGTGTCGATGTCGGCCTGCCAGTTGCGACCTGTCACCTCGAGGATGTCCTGGAGCCGGTTGCTGGCCAGCTCGTCGGGGGCGAAGGTCAGGAAGTTATGCGGGTTGTGCCGGGTGACATCACGCAGCCACGCCCCCAGTACGCGGGTCGCCTCGTGCCGTGTCCCGCCGGGCCGCTCCACAGCGACGCCGTACTCGCGCCAGTCGGGAAGCCGGAGGTCTCGCAGGAGGCGGCCACCGTTGGCGACCGGGTTGGCGCTCATGCGCCGGTCGCCGGTGGGCGCCAACGCAAGCAGTGCCTCCTTGCGCTGCAGCAGCCCGCTTCTGAACGGGTCGAGGCGTCGCGCCCCTTCCCCTCCCTGGATGGCCCTCTTGGGTGACCTCGCGGAGAACCTGCGCGCCTCACCAGTCGGCCGGGCGGGGGTGCTGCTCGGCGAAGCGGACGGCCCGGCGACCTCGCGGAAAGAGGGTCCAGATCGACACCTGGCCAGGCGCCGCCATCCGAGGTGGCTCGCTCGTGATGGTGCTGGGTGTGGCCGAACTACCTGTAGCGCCCGAGCCGCACCCGGCAAGCGCCAGGGCAGCGGTCAAGCGGGCGACAGCGGCCAGACGGCATTGTGCGACTATGAGGCCCCCGACCACGAACGCGGTCAAGCCTCCTTGCCCATGGGCCGCAGGGCGCAGGCACACCAGCAGCCGTCCCACGACGGTCAAACCGGTTACCGCGCGGTGACAGGCCTGAACGATTACGCGTCGGCGAGGTTGGATTGACACGTCGGTGTGGGAACGATCAGATTCCGGTCGGCCAGGTCCTGGGCGCAGGACGCATAGGGGTGGGGGCGAAGGAGGCAGCAGCATGCTCATTCTCGGTTTGATCCTGCTGGTCATCGGCTTCATCGCCGATGTCGCGATCCTCAAGACGCTCGGGATCATCTTGCTGATCGTCGGCGCCGTCTTGTGGGTCCTGGGATCGATGGGGCGCCCGGTTCGCGGCCGCCGGCACTACTGGTAGCGCCGAGGCGTGCGACCCCGTTGACCTGATGACGGTGCCGTAACGACATCGTGGCTGTGAGCGGCCGCCTCCCGAGCGCACGCGAGGACCTCCGGCGCTGGTTGCTTGGCTGGGTGCCCGAACTCCTGCAACGCCGAGCACGGAGCGCTGGACGGCGCCGCCCGCTCGTCAACGTCGCGATCTGTATCCGGCATGGGAGGTAGCGATGCGGCGCATCGGGTCACTACTGGTCGTCATCTGGCTGGTCATCGGCGTCGTCGCGGCGGCGCAGCGCGATTACTTCTCCAGTTCGAACGCCAACTGCGCCAAGTTGGGAACCATCGCGGTCACGATCGTCGCCGCCCCTTGAACTACGCCGGTGTCAACCCGAAGGTCAAGTGCGACGTGCCCCAATCGTCGAAGTAGAGGATGCATCTGCAGCCCCCCGGTCCCTGGGGCTCATGCAGTGGCGGTAAGGGTCTCGACGGGTCGAGCTCTTCGAGCCACCTCCTCGCCGGCTGTCGATGTCGGCCTGGGTGCTCTCCGGGTCGGAGAGCACCGTAGATGAGAGAACCGCGAGCTTGGGAAGCATGCGAGGGCCACCCGGCCAGATGGGACGACACAGCTCAGCGGGCATGGCTGGCGACCGCTGCTGATCGTGGCGAACCGAGGCTTGGGCACGTCGAGGGCACCTCCGGCGAGGACGAGCCTGGCTCTTATCCAGCTGCTACGCACACCAGCTCGGCCGCAGGGGGAGGTCCGTCCTTGCTGACCGCTTGCCTCGTTGGCACCACCTCGGGACGCGCGGCAGACACATCTAGAGCCCCTTAGGGGTCTGGGTCGTAGGGCCCCTTAGGGGTCTGGGTCGTAGAAGTTTTCAAGGGTTTCATGCGGCGATCATGGCGCCGGTGACGTAGTCGCTGACCGCGTGGTCGATGGTGTGCAGGGCCTGGCGGAGCTCCGGGTCGGCGGGCCCGCGGGGAG
>DASYUT010000184.1 GCA_036000965.1 Actinomycetes bacterium | reverse complement strand
GGCGTACCAGACGACCACCAGGCTCATGCACACCAGCCCGAACGGCACGGTGCGCTCTACTGCCCGGCGGGTGCGGTTGCGGGCCTGCCCAACGCCGATGAGCGGGCCGGAACAGATCACCTCTCGCGCTCCCAAGGTCTTCGGTCACTCGGCATCAGCCGTTTGGCCCCACTAGCCGGTCGCTCCATGGCGGCGCCTGGGGGAGGCAGGTCCGACCTGCTAGGAGCGCGGATGGAGGGAGGTGGACCGTGCGGATCGTCGGGTGGTTGGTGGTGGCCGCCTCGCTGCTGCACATTGGCGAGGAATACGTTCGCGACAAGGTCGTGCTGTACGCGCAGCCCGGAGCCTCCCTGAGCAGGCGCTCGAGGGCCTGATTGCCAAGAGCAGGGCGCCGGGCATGGACGACATCGACCGGCGCATCAGCGAGCGGGCCACCAGCGCCTGATGCGCATCTCCTCCTTTCGACCTGGCCGTCGCAGCGACCGGGTCGTTCGCACCCCAGAGCGTGGGACCTACGGCTCTGGGACCGGTGGCTCCGTCCACCTACCGTCGCGAGCAGACAGCGGCAAGGGGAGGGAGCATGAAACACTCGGTCAGCGACGTGATGTCCGCACCGGTGGTCAGCGTGCAGCCAGCCACGTCCTTCAAGAGGATGGTGCAGCTCCTCCAGCAGCACCAGATCAACGCCCTGCCGGTGGTCGACCCCGACGGGCATCTGCTCGGGATCGTCTCGTCGACCGACCTTGTGCTCAAGGAGGAGCACCCGCCGGGCGAGCCGGTCGCCTTCCTCGCGGGCGCCGCCCAGCGAAGGCAGCGCGCCAAGGCGGGCGGGGCCACGGCCGCCGACTTCATGTCCACACCGGTGACCACAATCCTGCCTGGGGCGTCGCTCAACGCGGCCGCCCGCCTGCTCCATCGGCGCGATGTCAGGCACCTGCCCGTGGTCGACGACCGGCGCCGGCTCGTCGGCATGGTCACTCGGCGGGACCTGCTCAGCGTGTTCCTCCGCCCGGACGCCGACATCCGTCACGAGATCACCACAGGAGTGCTCCACGCGACCTTCAACCTGCCCCCCCAGGCGGTCCAGGTCGACGTGTGCGACGGGGTCGCGACCCTGTCCGGGAGGGTGCCGTGGCGCAGCACCGCGCGCGAGCTCGTCGATCACGTGAGCGCGCTGGACGGGGTGGTCGGCGTGGTCGACCGCCTCTCGTGGACGCACGACGACACCATCCGGGCGGCAGCCACGCCGTGGGGGTAGTGGCGTATCGGGCTCGCGACCGGCTCGCTTGCTGCCCCACCGCCGGTAGGAGTGGAATCCCCCCGACGCTCGACGGCTGAGAGGAGAGAGGGATGCAGCAGCCTGCCGCCTACCCGGTTCGGTTCTCGGTGGACTATCCGGACCGACCGCTCGATCGGCTGACCACGTTCTTCCGGCTCTTCGTGGCCATCCCGATCCTCATCGTGCTGGGGACCGTGTCCGGGGGGACCTGGCAGTGGACCACCGACCGGGGCAGGGCCGTCGCGGCCGGGGCCGGTGGCCTGCTGTTCCTCGGTCCGCTGCTGCTGATCCTGTTCCGGCAGAAGTACCCGCGCTGGTGGTTCGACTGGAACCTCGAGCTGCAGCGGTTCGGCAACCGGGTGGGCGCCTACCTGGCCCT
This sequence comes from Actinomycetes bacterium, assembly GCA_036000965.1. Classification (NCBI taxonomy): domain Bacteria; kingdom Bacillati; phylum Actinomycetota; class Actinomycetes; species Actinomycetes bacterium. Next base: position 6,837 of record DASYUT010000184.1, on the reverse strand, counting down.
GATGGACGACCACTACCCCTCCACCGACGAGCACCAGGCGGTGCACCTGGACTACCCCTACCCCGATGCGCAGCGCGACCTGAACCGGTGGCTTCCCCTGGTGAAGTGGCTGCTGGCGATCCCCCACCTCATCGTGCTGTTCTTCCTCGACATCGCGGCGGTCGTGGTGGTGATCGTCGCCTGGTTCGCCATCCTGTTCACCGGGCGCTACCCGCGGGGGCTGTTCGACTTCGTGGAGGGCGTCATCCGCTGGCACAACCGCGTCATCGGTTACGCCTTCGTGCTGGTCACCGACAGGTACCCGCCCTTCCGGCTCTCCCCCTGAGCCGCGCGGCGGTTCCGAGACACGGATGGGACCCGGCCTCACCCAGGGATGCATCACGCCGCCTCCTTTCCCGCCCGGTGGTCATTGCGGTCTTCTGAGCCTTCGGATTCGGCACGGGATCCCTCCCGGCCCGTGTCCCGGCGCCCGGGCTTGCCGCCGAGGCCAACGCCGAACAGGACCGCCAGGCCGACGCTGGCCAGCAGCAACGACCAGACCGCGTTCCTGGCGTCCTTGTTCCACCAGTTTTGGTTGTCCATGAGCAGCGCCAACCCGATCGTCGTGATGGTGGCCGAGCCGAGCGAGACGCAGCGTCCCTCCACCATGACCGCCAGCCCGAAGCCGATGATCGCCAGCGGCCACCACTGGCTGACCATCTGACCCCATGCCAGCGTGCCGGTCACGTCCAGGATCCCGAAGGTCCCGAGGGCCAGCAGCACGAGCCCCAGCCAGATGCGCGTGGGCTTCATGTCATCCTCCTCAGCGCGGCACAGACTTCTCCTTCCCATGATCGGGCGAGGCAGCCGCGCGCAGTAGGGCGGTTGGACCCCTCTTTTCTGGGCTCCTCAGAGGTGGCGGCAGAGGTGGCGGCCTCAGCACGCCACGGTTTGGCGCAACGCAACAGCGCCGGCGCGTCCGCCTCGACGGTCACCACCTCGCCGGTCATCAGGTTCTCCATCAGGTGATGCATCGCCACGTTGGCGGCAGCGGCCCCGCGCCGATAGGGCCGATGGTCCCGACCGCGCCGGGCTAGCGGCCCCCGCCCACCAAGGCTGGCAGGGCACCGGCACGCGGGACAGGGCCAAGAGCCCCATGCCCTAGATCCGAACGCCCCGCCGTGTGCGGCGGAACCACAACCACCTCACCAGGACAGCCTGCCCGGGCATCGGGATCACCACAGCAGCCAACCGCGACGGTGCCAGGCTGCCGAGTCGTAGTCGGCCTGCCCGCATGAACTAGCCGGACCGCCTGGTCCGCGGGACATGGCATGAAGGAGATCACGCGGGAACGTCTGTGCCACGCCACGTCCGGCTGGCCTTCCGGACCGACCTGCTCGCCTGAGCGGGCACGTGGCAGCGGGCGGCGCTCTGCGGGCTGGACGGGATCTGCGCCCTGACGCGCATCGCGGTTCCCGTGGTGTGCCGCCGCGACCCGAGCATGCCTCAGACACCGGACCCAGCTCCACGGCCGGGTGACCTGCTCGGAGCGTGACCGTCGGCCCTGGGAAGACGGCCGGTACGGGCGTTTGATGACCTCGAGAAGCAGTGCGAGGAGGCCACGATGAAGACCAAGGTCCAGGACGTGATGAGCCGCGCGGTGGTCGCGGTCGACGAGTCGACGTCGTTCAAGGAGATCGTCGAGCTGCTCGCCCGCCACCGGGTCAGCGCCGTACCCGTGCTGGACGCGGCCGGGCACGTGACCGGGGTGGTGTCCGAGGCCGACCTGCTCCTCAAGCAGGAGCACCCCGAGGCCGGGCTGGACGCACCCCGCTTCGAGCGGCGCCGCCAGCGCCTGGAACGCGCCAAGGCGGCCGGTGCGGTGGCCCGCGAGCTGATGACCAGCCCGGCGGTCACCATCGGGCTGCTGGCCACCGTGGACGAGGCTGCCCGGCTGATGCACAGCGCCGACGTCAAGCGCCTCCCGGTGCTCGACCCGGTCACCGGCGCGCTGGTCGGCATCGTCAGCCGCGGGGACCTGCTGGGCGTGTTCACCCGGCCCGACGCCGAGCTCCGCCGCGAGGTCGTCGACCAGGTGATCCTGCGCGAGTTCATGATGGACCCGGCCCCCTTCGTGGTGCAGGTCTCCGACGGCGTGGTCAGCCTGCAGGGCACCTGCGAGCGGCGCAGCCTGGTCCCGCTGCTGGTCTTAGCGGTCCACGGCGTCGAGGGGGTGGTACGGGTCGACAACCGGCTCGGCTACCACCATGACGACCGCGAGCTGGCCGTGCCCGGGCCGTGGCCCTGGCCGCGCCTCTGACCACGGCCCACGACCCGACGCGCCGGCGCGTCGAGGGGCACGGCCCGAATCTACGGCCGGCTCGCCCAGTTGTGGGCCGAACGGCCCGTCACACCCCGGTCCTCCGGCCCATGAGGATCCCGGTCATCTGGCCCATGACGGGCGGGCCAGCATGCGCGACCTTGGGAGCGTGAAGCCGCCGCACCGCGAAGAGGGCGGCGGACACCCCGAGACGGCGGCTGCGGTCGCCGGCCGCGGGAACGGAAGGAGGCGTAGCAGCACCATGACATCGCAGAGTGCCGCACGGACGGCGGGCAGGCCGGTCTACATCGAGGAGCCGCGCTTCGCCAAGTGGCTGTTCGGCTCCAGCGCCGCCGGCTGGATCTGGCTGGTGGCCAGGGTCTGGCTGGGCTGGGAGTGGCTGCAGGCGGGCTGGAGCAAGCTGTTTGGCGGCAACATCACCTGGCGGTTCTGGAACTGGGGCGACTCCGCCTACAGCCTCACCGGCGACGGCAACATCGGCTGGGTTCGCGCCGGGACCGTCAAGACCCCCGACGGCCAGCGGACCATGCAGGTCGGCGACGCCGTCGCCGGCTTCGCGCGGGGCGCGCTGGAGCGCGGCACCGCCGGGGAGCATCCCGACATCGCCTACTCCTGGTACGTCAACTTCCTGGAGTGGGTGCGCGACAGCGGCCACACCGTCCTCGGCCCGACGGTGGCCGTCGGCGAGGTGGTCATCGGCATCGCCCTGATCCTGGGCATGTTCACCGGGATCATGGCGTTCCTGGGGGCGATCCTGAACTTCTCGTTCGTGTTCGCCGGCAGCGCCGGCGTCAACCCGGCCATGATCGTGGTAGCGGGCCTGCTGATCCTGGCCTGGCGCAACGCCGGCTGGTACGGCCTGGACCGCTACCTGCTGCCCAGGCTTGGCACCCCCTGGCACCGCGGCGAGCTGTTCACCCAGTCAACGCCACGGACCAGCACGCGGGGACGGGCAGCACCCGCCTGAGCCGCGCAACGGCCGGACCCCGCGCCCTTCGGGGGAGGGCGAGGGGGTCCTTCGCGCTCGAGCCGTGCCACCCATCGGGCCGGTGCAACCGGTCGCAGCTCAGCCGTGGTAGACGTTGACGGTCCATTGCTGGCATTGCCGTAGGTCCCAGACGCGGCAGGCCCTTTGCCTCTCACCGCCACCGGCGTCCGCCAGCACCATTGGCCACAACGACGGTTGCGGAGCGACTCCTGATTTCTAGACGCCCTCGAGAGCGCGCGGGTGAGGAAGATGGCATCCACCGAGACTGCGGCGAACGTCACCGCGGCGTTTGAGCCCACAGACGCGCCGGTCACGTCGCCGACCCCCAAAGAGGGGCAGCGGTGCGGTGACGGGCTTGCCGCTGGTGCTGCTCCGAAGCGAAGGCGTGGCGCTGCTTGCCATGGCGGCGGTGCTGTACGGCAAGCACGGGGGGTCGTGGTGGCTGTTCATAGCGCTGTTGCCGGCACCGGACCTCGGCCTGCTGGGTTACCTTCGGAGCAAGCGTGCCGGTGCCGTGGCGTACGACCTGACCCACACCTACGTTCCCCCCGCCGCCCTGGGCGTGTTCGGGGTGGTCACCGGGTCCGGCCTTGCCGTCGCGCTGGCGTTGGTCTGGTTCGCCCACATCGGCATGGATCGCGCGCTGGGCCTGGGGCTGCTGTATCCGGACGGTTCCGGATGCACCCACCTCAGGGGGAAGCGCCACGGTCGGAGCAGGGCCGGGTCGGGGGTGGCTCATGGACCGCTTGAGCGCGCAGGACCTCATGATGCTCTGGCCTGAGGAGCTGGGGTGGTCACAGGACATCGGCGCGCTCGCCATCCTCGACGGCAGGCGGCTCCTCGACGCCGATGGTCGATTCCCGATCGAGACGGCACGCGATCAGATCCGACGAAGGCTCCATCTTGTTCCTCGCTTCCGGCAGCTGCTGTACCGCCCACGGTTTGGGCTGGGCTGGCCGTTGTGGACCGACGCTGCGTCCGTCGATATCGCCGAGCACGTCCGAGTGTTCCCGCTCGATCCTCCGGCCGATGAGTCGCAGCTCCTGCTGGCGTGTGAGGAAGCTGCGGCATCGACGGCTGAACCGTTCGCGGCCACTGTGGGAGCTGTGGTTCCTGCCCGGTCTGCCCGACGGACGCGTCGGGTTGTTCATGAAGGTGCACCACGCGATCGCCGATGGCGTCGCAGGGGTCGCTGCGCTCGGCGCGTTCGTCGATCCCGTCCCCGATCCACCCAAGACGAGCGAACCGCCGTGGACGCCGGCAGCCATGCCCTCCACGCGTGAGCTCTTGGGCGACAACGTGCGCCGGCGCCTCCAACAGCTCGGTCGCACGTGTACGATGCTTGCCCATCCTGCCGAGACGGTCCACCAGGCGCGGCGTGGATGGCCAGCGGCGCGCGAGGCCTTCGCGGAAGCGCGGGCGCCTCGGACCAGCCTGAACCAGCGGATCGGCAGCCACCGCAGCTTCGCCCTCATCCGAGGCAACCTCGACCTCGTCAAGCAGATCGCCCACACCCACAACGCGAAGGTAAACGACGTCCTGATGGTCGTCCTCGCTGCCGGCCTGCGCGACCTGCTGCTCGGCCGTGGCGAGCGTGTCGATGGGCTGGTCCTGCGGGCGTTCGTTCCCGTGTCGCTGCACACCGAGCAACCGGGTCAGGCGCACGGCAACCTGGATGGAGCAATGGTCGTGCCGCTGCCCATCGGTGACCCCGACGATGCGCGCAGGTTGCAGCTGGTCGCCGCCGAGACAGCGAAGCGGAAGACGAAGCGCCGTCCGCAAGGCGGCACGCTGTTCCGCAACGTCCCGATCCAGCGCGCCGCGCTGTGGCTCGCCCCCCACCAGCACGTCATGAACACCTACGCCGCCAACGTCCCCGGCCCGCCGGTGCCGCTGTACTTCGCCGGCGCCCCGGTGCTCGAGGTGTTCCCGGTGGTGCCCATCATGGGCAACGTGTCGATCGGCGTGGGCGCGCTCTCCTACGCGGGGCAGTTCAACCTCACCGCGGTGGCCGACCGGGAGCTCTGCCCGGACCTGGAGGTCTTCGTCGAAGGTGCGGCTCGCTCACTGGACGCACTCGCGGACTCGGTTCGTGTGCGCCCATCGTGAAGGGAGATGAGTGAGCATGTGGCCCAACGGTTACGCGGAACTCTTGCGACGCGCACAGGATCGGTTGTCGTCGATCGATCACACCAGCATCGACTCACCGTTCGGAATGATCGAGTACGCCGAGCGAGGCGGCCGGCTCGGTCCGAATGGTACGGACGGCGAGCAGCGTCAGCGTGCGATCAGCACCGGACGGTGGCTGAGATGGAGAACCTTGTGGGCGACGCTGCCGAGCAGCAGCGACGCAAGATCGGTCCGGCCGCGAGCCCATGAGGATCACGCCAGACCGGAAGCGTGACGAAGACGGTGGTGCCTTGCCAGGCTGGCTGGTGAAGAGGTTGGTGGCCCTATGGAAGCATTCGCGAACCGAGGCAAGCAAGGGTGGCCGGGCGGCAAGACGGCCTTTACGTGCCCGTCCCGATCAGGTCGCGGATGGACAGCATGCCGGCCGGCCGATGGCGCTCGACGACCGGGAGATGCCGGACGCCGAGCTCGGCCATGATCCGGATTGCGTCGGCCAGGTCGGCGTCGGGCGCTACGGTGGCCGGTCCTGGGGTCATGTGGTCCCGCACCAGACTGCGGGCGGGATCGACACCGTCGGCGACCGCGGCGGTGACGTCACACTCGGTCACGATCCCGACCAGCGCGTGGTGCTCGTAGACCGGCAGGGCCCCGACCCCATACCAGCGCATGCGCTCCGCCGCGTCGGCCAGCGACTCGTTCGCGCCGACGGTGATGAGCACCGGGCGGGAACGCTTGGAAACCTTCATCGGTGCCTTCCCTTCCTCGGGATGTTCGTCTCGTCGGAGGCGACGGTGCATGGGTATCCCAGCTCCTAGAACAGTGCGGCCGGCCAGCCGGCCGCAACGGCGGCCAGCACGCCGACGTCGAGGAGCACACCGGCGGTGAGCCAGGGATGGAACCAGCCGAGCTTGAGCAGCAGCCCCGCGGCAGCCGCGAGCGCGGCGACCGGCGCCCACCACGCGACAGCGCGCCACCGGGATGTCGTTGCCGGTGGCGAAGCGGGCCACCGCGGCGCGGTGGCGAAGCGGGCCACCGCGGCGCGGAACCGCTCCCCGATCTGGTTGAACAGCGCCGGCGACGGGACCGGGTTGCCCAGATGCTTGGTCAAGAAGGTCACGACCTGCCCGCTGACTTGCAGGTTGGGGCGTAGCCGTTGAGGCAGACGCGGTCCAGCCACGCAAGGTCCAACCGCACGTGCCCGTCCAGCACCTGGCTGATAGTTACCGTACTCGTCTGGTTGGCCGCTTGGATCGCTGTGCGGCCTCGGACACAATGCCGACCAGGCGGCCGTTCTCCACCACGGGGGCGGCGTTGGTCCCCCGCCGCACCAAGATCCCGGCGACGTCCTTGAGGTGGGCGTCCGGCTTCAAGGTGACCACGGGCGTCGTCATCAGGTCCT
>DASYUT010000183.1 GCA_036000965.1 Actinomycetes bacterium | reverse complement strand
CTCCTGGGCGAAGTTCGCGCCGGGTGTCAAGGAGTCGGCCGGCAAGACCAAAGGCAAGGCCACCACCGGGCACGGCAACCCCTACCTGGCCCGAGTGCTCGGCGAGGCCGCCGTGGCCGCCGGCAAGACCAACACCTTCCTCGGGGAACGCTACCGGCGCATCGCCCGCCGCCGCGGCACCAAGAAGGCCATCGTCGCGGTCGGCCGCTCCATCCTGATCATCGTCTGGCACCTGCTATCGGACCCGGATGCTCGCTTCCACGACCTGGGCCCCGGCTTCTACGACACCCGCATCGACGCCGAACGCCGCAAGCGCAACCACATCCGCCAACTCCAGGCCCTCGGCTACAAGGTCACCCTGCAGCCAGCCGCCTGACCGGCGCACCTATTCGGGCGCTACTTGACCCGGCTCCGCTACGCTGCGCCGGCTGCTGCCGTCTGCCCGCTCACCGTTGATTTTCGGATTAGTCGAAGTGGCCCCTGTGGGGACGCCGTGCGAGCGTGAAAACTGGCTCATGTCAGGCGAAGTCGGTCGGTTTTCCGGTCAGAGCACCTGCGAGCACCGGCTCAGAGCACCTGCGAGCACCGGCTGAGAGCACCTGGCGAAGCCGAGCAGGCGGCCACGCAGGCCCGTATCCGGCTCATCGACCGAGCCAGGGGCGACCGCGACCGCCACCGCCCGCAGGCACGCCGAGCACGCCTGGGAGCTGCTCGAGAAAGGCCCTCACGGAGCGGCAGGAGCAGGAGCGGCAGGTGCCGCTGGTGCCGCGTCCTTGCGGCACTGCTGGCTCACCAGGGTGTAGCCCCTGAGGGCCGCTCTTGCCTTCTGACGCTGGTTGGTGACCAGCAGCGCGATGACCTGATCGCCCTGCTTCGCGGTCTCCAGGCAGGCCGGGGAGGCCGACGGCCGGACCTCCGCCGTGGTCGAGGGGACAGGGGCCGGCTGGGTCACGGACGGGACCGGCGCCGCGGTGCGCACCCGCTCGCCACCGGTGCGCCCACTCGCCACGGCGAAGCCGAGCACCACTCCGATGGCAAGGGTGACCACCGGGACGACGAACCAGGACCACCTGGTGCCGCGGGCCGCCGGGAGCGCCGGGAGCGCCGGGAGTGCCGGGCCCGCCGCTGGCGCCGTGGTGGGGGCCGGCTCGGACGGCTCCAGGTCGAACAGTGACCCGAGCCCCAGCGAGCCGGGCCCAGGCCCGTCCTGGGCTGCCTGGCCGGAGTCGCGCCGCGCCCGCAGCGACGAGAACGAGCGTCGGATCCGCTCAAGCTCCTGCCGTCGCTCGTGCTGGTTGGCGGGCATGCTCCTGCCTTCGAGACGGGGTCCGGACCGGCGACCCGGGCCCGGACCACCAGCCCGCAAGTTAGCCACAACGCCCCAGGAGTGCACAAATCGCCGAGCCAAGCATTGCGCCCCCAAGCATTGCGCCCCAAAAGCATTGCGACCCCAAAGCGTTGCGACCCCTTCGCCCCGCCTGTCCTGCGACAGCCGCCCACCAGTTGGTTGGTGGTCGCTGAAGGTGGCACTCGGTCTGAGGAGGTCGATCCTGAGCGAGGAGGGGAGAGCGCATGGGAGTTCCCACACGCCGCCGTGACCGCATCCAGGGTGGCGCCCAGCCCCGCGCGGTCGCCATCCGCCGACCTGGCGGCGGTCGGCGAGCCCCGGGGTGGGCAATCGACCGGCCCGTTCTCCTGAGACGCTCAGGCTCGACACGGACGGTGTGCGGCTTTCAGACGACGAGATCACCGAGCTGAACCAGGCCGTGACCCGCAGCCGGCAGCGGTCGGAGGAGCTGCGCCCCCGGCTGGCCGAGAGACCCGCGGGCGCGCGCACCGGCGAGTTCGTCGCGGAGACCGTCGCTCGCCATGCAGGCGCTCCTGAACCCGATGACGCGCTCGTTCGGGCGGCGAAGTCAGGCGACCCGCGAGCGCGGGAGGAGATGATCGAGCGGTTCATGCCGTTGGTCGTTTCCTTGGCGCGCTCGTTCCGCGTCGAGGGCCTCGACTTCGCCGACGTCGTCCAGGAAGGATACGTCGGACTGCTGCGGGCGCTCGAGCGCTTCGACCCCGACCGCGGCGTGCCGTTTGCCGCATACGCCATCCCGTGGATCCGCTACAGCCTGCAAGAGCTGCGAAGCGACTTCATGCGCCCCATGCGCCTGCCGCGGCAGGCACTCCGCCAGCTCTCGCAGCTCAAGCCGGAGCACGATCGCATCTACGCAGCCGAGCGTCGCGACTTCGAGGCCGTGCACCGGTGCGGAGTGCTCGCTGCCGAATCACGAGCCGGTCAGTACAAGTACTCCGACATCGAAGTGGCAGCAGCCCACCTGCACGGAATGCTGGATGAACTGAGGTGACGGGCGCTGGGCTGCCTCCCACGTGGGCCCCCATGGCGGTATGGCATCGCCTAACACGTGGGCCCCATGGCGGTATGGCATCGCTCCCGCGAGCTGCGCCAGCTCGACCTCGACGGCGCCGGGCGTTTGACCTCCAGCGCCATCGTTCAGAGCGTCGTATGCAGCCCGTGCAGCACGCGCGTCAGCAGGTCGACGCTGGGCGGTTGGCCCGCGGCCCTCGGCTGGTACACGTACACCAGCCCGTCGTCGGCCAGGTCCTCTACGAGGATCCTGACCACGTTGATCGGGATGCCCAGCCGCGCCGAGACCTCTGCGATCGAGAGGGTCTCCCGGCACAGCTCGACAATCGAGCGCCGTTCGAGCGCCAGCTCCGCCGACGCGAGCGTCCCGTGGCGGCTGGCGGAGACGAGCGCCTCGAGCTCCAGGTCGGCCCGGGTCGGGTTGGTCCGCCCGGCGGTCATCGCGTAGGGGCGGATGCGACGGCGGGGGTCGTCCCGCCCGGCCTTATGGGGCTGCGGCCGCGCGCCTTCGGGGTGGTCCGCGCCGTTCATGGGCGTCCCCGTCTCGCCCGGCCGCGGCCAGCCGGAGCCACCCGACCGTCAGGGCGCAGGACGCTCGGGTGGCGCGACATCGTCGCTCCTCCACCGCAGGCCGGACCCCTGGTCCGGCGGCTGCGGCGCGCCGTCCGGGCTGCCTGGGCTGTCTGGCTGCTGTCCCTGGGCGACGCGGCCGCGCTCAACGCCCTGCCGGAAGCTCGACAGCATCCTGCTCACGTCTCTGGGGTCGCGGGGGCGCGCGGGAGCGGTCGCGTCGCCCGCCGCGCGCAGCCCGGCGGTGCGTGTCGGGCCACTGCCGGGCTCGGGGGCCGGGGCCGCGCGCGGGATGCGGTGCGGGAGTCCGTTGCGCAGCGGCGGGCCGGCGCCTGGCACGGGCTCGCCGGACGGCGCGCCGTCGACATCCGCGTCGCCGTTCGGTGCCGGCCCGCCCGGCCGGGCCGCCTCGTGGCGCGGGAGCCGAAGGTCGTCGGTCCCGACGTGGCGCCGCAGGGGCACGTGCGCCTGGTCGACCGGCTGGTCCGACCAGGCCTGGGGTGACTCGAGGACCGCCAGGCCGCCGCGGCCGGCGTACTGGCCCGCGAGGTGGCGAGCAGGCCATCCCGGCTCGGGCAGCGCGCTCGTCCCCGGTGGGCGGACCAGGATGTCGTTGGGCAGCAGGACCAGCGCCGCTACCCCGCCGTACCAGGAGTGGCGCAGCTGCACCCGGATGCCGTGCCGTTTGGCCAGGCGGGCGACCACGTGCAGCCCGATCCGGCGGGAGAGCGCGAAGTCGATCGCGGGCGGGTCGGCCAGCTCCCGGTTGGCCCGGGCCAGCTCCTCGTCGGGCATGCCGACGCCCTGGTCCTCGATCTCCACGACGTGCCCGTAGGTGATGGGCAGGCCGGCCACCGTGACCTTGGTGCCCGGGGCGGAGAACATGGTCCCGTTCTCGATCAGCTCGGCGAACAGGTGGATGACGTCGACGCAGACGGGTCCAACGACCTGGAGCTCGCCCATCGGCAGCGGCTGGACCCGCTGGTAGTCCTGCACCTCGGCGACAGCGGAGCGGATGACCACGTCGAGCGGGACCGGCTCGTCCCACCGGGTGGGCAGCTCCGCGCCGGCCAGGACGATCAGGTTCTCGGCGTTGCGGCGCATCCGGGTGATGAGGTGGTCCAGCCGGAACAGCCGGTCGAGCGTGTTCGGGCGAGTCTCGTCCTGCTCGAGCTCGTCGACCAGCTCCATCGACCCCCTGACCAGGTCCTGGGTGCGCTGCGCCAGGTTCTGGAAGGTGTCCGCGATCGATCGGCGCAGCCCGGCCTGCTCCGCGGCGACCTTGATGGCGACCTCGTGGACAGCGTTGAACGACCGCGCCACCCGGCTGATCTCGTCCTGCGCCGAGGCGTCGAACGGCGACGCCTGCCCGCGGATCGCCACGTCGGCCTGGTCGGGGTCCCGGAGGCTCTGGATGCGCTCCACCGCCTCGGGGAGCTCGCGCCGGGCGACGTCCTCGGCGGCGTCCTGGAGCTTGCGCAGGGGGTTGACGAGCGAGCGGGCAATGAACAGCGAGAGCAGGGCGGTGACCAGCAGCAGGGCGACCGTCCCGGCCAGCCAGAGCAGGGTCTGGCGGTTGGCCGAGGCCGCGACCGAACGGCTTGTTCTGACCAGATCGGCGGCGAACTCGCGCTCGACCCGACGGAGCTTCGCGACCCGTTCGGTCATGGCCGCAAACCAGATGCGGTCCAGCCGTTCCCCGGTGCCCACCGCTCTCAGCTCCGTCGTGCTGCCGCTCAGCGCGGCCTGCTCGATCGTGACGGACCGGTCGACCTCGGGGCCGCTGGCGACGCGCTGGTAGCGGGCGAACTGGTCCGGCGTGGCACTGGCCTTGAGCTGCGCGAGCCAGGTCTCGCGCTGGTCGACGAACGAGATGAAGCGCTTGAAGCGCTGCCGCCCCGAGTCGCTGCCGAGCAGCCCGGAGACCTGGAAGCCGCGTTCGAGGTCGATGGCGTCCTTGACGTGCGAGAGCGCGACGAAGGCGGTGACCGACCGGAACAGCGCCTCGTCATCGGTGCCCACGGCGATGTTGGCGTTGAGGTCGAGGAGGGTTGACAGGGTCCCGCTGTATGCGTTCTCGACCGCGTCGGCGGTGAAGGCGGGGCTGCTGTTGGTGTCGATCGTCCGGCGGTAGACGGCGAGCCCGTCCAGCTCCTTGAGCGCCCGGTCGAGGGCCTGGCGCAGCTTGGGGTCGTAGCCGTCGGCATCCAGCCCGGCGGCGAAGTCGCCGAGCGCCGCGACCGTCCGGTCAACCACAATCCGCTGGGTGACCATCCCGTCGCGGGGGACAGCGGCCCGGTTCGCTCGCGCCGAGACCCAGCCGCTGCTCAGGGTGCGCTCGGCCTGGAGCTCGTGGACCAGTGTGTTGCCCCGGACCGCGAGTTGGGCCAGGTCGTTGACACGGTGGGCCTCGGCGCCGCGCGCAAGGCTGCTCCCGATGCCGGTTGCGGCGAGGGCGATCAGGCCCGCGAGGGGCAAGGCGAGGATCGCGATGACCTTCGAACGGATCGGCGCAGTCCGCAGCATGGGCGCTTCCTTACGCGTCAGGACAAAAAGGGGAGGTTCTGGCCTCTTTTGCCGATGCCACCGTGCGATCGCCGGATGGGCCGAGTCGCCCGGCGTGACCAGAGCCGTAGGTGAGACAGGAGAGCTGCGGCGACGGTTCGCCACTTTTACGCTAGTCGTCCGTTTGTGTCGGACAGCTTGGCTACGCTAAATCGCTGAAAGTACGCAGCGCAAGCATCGTGATAAGCCTCGCAAATCCGAACCGGACATCTCGCCCTGCGTTGGTCAACAGCGCGACCGGGATGCATACTTCGCGGCGAACTCCGCGGCTCCTCCCCGCCACTACCTCCCTCCGGTCACGGCCGCCAGGCCAGACGCACTCGAAGAGGTCGCCATGCGCCCCAGGAAGCCACACCTCGTGCTGGTCGTCCTCATCCTCACCGCCACCCTGGCCGCCTGCGGGCGCGAGGCGGACAAGTCGAGCCGGCCCCTCGTCATCGGCTCCGGGCAGAAAGGGACCACGTTCCTGTCGTACGGCAACGCCATGCAGGCCGTGTTCCGGTCGTCCCTCGACGGCTACGACCCGGTCATCAAGCCGTCGAACGGGTCACCCGAGAACACCCGGCTGGTCGCCAAGGACCCGAACGCGGTCGGCATCGTCCAGTCGACCGTCGCTGCCGACGCCCTCCAGGGACACGGCGAGTTCGAGCAGCCGATCACCGACCTCCGGGTCCTCGCCAACCTCTACAGCAGCTACGTCCAGCTCGTGACCCTGCCCGAGCGGGGCATCCGGTCGGTGGCCGATCTCAGGAGCCGGCGGATCTCGGTCGGGTCCAAGGGCTCGGGCACCGAGGTGAACGCCGTGCACGTCCTGGAAGCCCTGGGCTTGGTCGGGGGCAGGGACGTGCAGGTGGTACGGCTCAACGCGACCGACTCGTTCGAGGCGCTGCGGCGCGGCGAGATCGACGCGATGTTCCGCAGCGACGGCGTGCCCGCCCCCGGCATCGCCAAGCTCGCAGAGCAGCGCAGGATCGTGCTGGTGCCGCTGGACGAGCTGGTCCGGCCGCTGCAGCAGCGGCACGGCGGCCAGACGTACATCGCGGGGACGATCCCGGCCGACACCTACGCGGGCATGAGCACCGCCACGGCCACCCTCGCGGCGCCCAACCTGCTGGTGGTGAACCGGGCGATGGACCCCGACCTCGCCTATCAGCTGACCAAGGCGCTGTTCGAAAAGAGGGCCCAGCTGGTCGGGATGGAGCGGGAGGCCGGCCACCTGGATGAGCTCGGCGCCCAGGAGGTCGCGCCGCTGGAGCTGCACCCGGGCGCCGCCCGCTACTACGACGAGCTCCTGCGCTGACCGCCGGCCCGCCCACTCTCGGCAACGGGCTGGCGGAGACTGTCGCCTACGGCGCGGCCGCGACCGTCCGTCCGGCCTGAGGTGCCCGCGGCGACCTCCTCTCATCCCACCCCCTGTTCTTCGGGCGGCTGCTTGTCGAACAGCCCCAGCCGGTGTGCCACCGTGGCGGCTTGCACGCGGCTGGTCACCCCCAGCTTGCGCAGGATGTTGGAGACGTGGACGCTGGCGGTCTTGGCGCTGATGAACAGCGCCTCACCGATCTCGCGGTTGGACCGGCCAGCTGCGACATACTCGAGCACCTCCACCTCCCGCTCGGTCAGCCCCAGCTGCTCAAGTTGCGACGGCGTGGCCGGCTCCGCCTCCTCGCGAGCCTCCTCGAGGGCGATCCGGGCGCGACGCGCCAGCGCGGTGACCTCGTCCAGCAGAGGCCGGGCGCCGAGCCGCTGTGCGGCGGCGTGGGCCTGGCGGAGGGGCTCGGCAGCCCGGTTTGGCGGCTGCTTCTGTTCGAGTAGTGCCTCGGCCAGGCGCCACTGCGCGTAGGCGGCCGGGTAGGGCCGGCGAAGGGTCAGCCAGGCGGTCGCGGTCGCGCGCCAGCGCGCCGGGTCCGAGCGACCTGCCAGGCGGGAACGTTCCCCGTCGGACAGGGCCCCCACCGCACCGGCGGTCACGACCGGGCTGGCGCCGGGTACCAGCGGGTTGGGCGTCATGGCCGCGGCCTGGGCGGCCAGGCCGTTCGCGGCGTGCAGCGCCGCTTCGACCCCCTCTGGATCGCGGCGGGCGCGTGCCTGCTCGGCCAGGTCGGCTGCCACGCGCATGCCGAGGCAGAGTAGCCGGCCGCTGCGCACCTGCTCGCCGGTGCCGGCCACCAGGTCAAGTCCCTGCTGGACCGCTGCTTGCGCCTGATCGAGCCGGCCCTGCCACGCCCGCACCTCGGCGAGGAGCTCTGCGTACCCGCGGGCGAACTTCGGGACGCTCCCCAGCATGCGGTCCTTGATGGCGGCCAGGTGAGCCTCTGCCGCCCGGAAGTCGCCGCGTGCGATCTCAAGCGTCGCCACCATGTGGACCTCGTGCATCGCGACCCCGTGGCCGTTGCACCTTTCCTCGGGTCTGGCCTGCGCCAACGCCTGCCTGGCCAGGCTGTCGGCCTCGTCCCACCGGCCCAGCTTGAACAGCGCCTCGGCCGCCTTGACCAGCAGGACGTTGTCGTGCCAGCGTTCGGCAAGTCCCAGTCGCCGCAACGGCTCTCGACCCGAAAGCGACACCTCTACCGCGTCCTCCAGGCGGCCCGCCCGCAACAACACCTCGCCAAGCCAGCCGCAGGCATGCGCGAGCACGTGGGGATCGGCGTGCTTGTCGGCCAGCCGGACGGCCTCGCGCAACGACCCGATGCCGGCGTCGATGGCGCCGCGCGCCGCCTGGGTCCATCCCACCGCGATCAGCGCCTCCCTCAGTTCGCGTTCGGCGCCAAGCCGACGCGCGATCGCGAGGGCTTCCTCACCGGCTGCGTGTGCCTGCTCGTCGTGACCGGCGCGGAAGAGGACCTCGGCGAAGCTTGCCAGCACCCGGGCACGCTCCCTGGTGGGCGGGTCCGCCGGGATGAGGCGGACCGCCTCGCGGAACGCCTCAAACGTGGGGGCGTCGTCCCAGGTGACGCCTTCGAGGCACACGCCGCGGCGTTCGTGCAGCAGCCCAGCCCGAACCGGCTCAGCCACAGGGTCCACCTCGCGCAGCGCCTGGTCGATGAGGGCCAGCGCGAGGTCACCGTTGTCGATGGCGAGCGCGGCCTGGGCGGCCCGGCGGAGTACCTCGACGCGGTCCATGCCGGCGCGCATTTCGGCATGGGACACCCGATCCCACAGCTCCAGCACGCGCTCGGAGTGGCGCAACGCCTCGGCGTAGGCGTGCATGGCGTCGGCCTCCACCGCCGCGCGCGCCGACCAGGCCAGCGCGTTGGGCAGGTCGTGGGCCCGGTAGCAGTGGCCGGCGATCTCGGCGGCCGAGGCGGTCTGGCCTGGCTCGCCCCACCCGACCCGCTCGGCAAGGGCGCGGGCGAGCGCGGCGTGCAGCCGGGTGCGCTCGCCGGGCAGCAGCTCGCCGTAGACCGCCTCCTGCAGCAAGGCATGCCGGAACACGTACGCGTCCTCGTCGGGCGAGACAACGAGTAGCTGCTGGTCGACGGCCTCCCGCAGGCCGGTCAGCAGCTCGGCCTCGTCCGCGGTGGCTACTGCGGCAAGCAGCCGCTCATCGACTCGATGGCCCGCGGCAGCCGCCACCCGCAGCATGGCCTGGGCTTCCGGAGAGCAGTCGCCGACCCGGACCAGCAGCACGTCACGGAGCCGCGACGGCAGCCGCGCGCCGAGGCCGTGGGCGGAGGCGGTGGCCAGCTCCTCGGCGAAGAACGGGTTGCCCTCAGAGCGCACGAAGATCTGTTCGACCAGCGCTGGCGGGGGCGACCCCAAGATGCCGGCCAGCTGCTCGGCGAGCTCCGCACGCGAGAATCGTTGCAGGTCGAGCTCTTCCATACGGCTGCTGCGGTGCTGCTCAGCGAGCCAGCGTCGTACCGGATGAGACCGTGGCAGCTCGTCGCTGCGCCAGGTGGCCACCAGTAGCAGCCGCTCGTCACGCAGGTTACGAAGCAGATAGGAGAGGAACTCGAGGGTCGACTGGTCCGCCCAATGCAGATCCTCGATCACCAGGACGACCGGCGCCTTCTGGCAGAGCCGACCGAGCAGCCTGAGCAGCGAACCGAACAGCCGGGCCTGGCCCATCTCGCCCGCCAGGTCAGGGTCAGGGGGCAGCTGGTCGGACTCGCCGAGCTCGGGCAGCAGGCGGGCCAGTCCACCGCGGTCGCCAGTGAGCAGGGCCGCGACCGCTGCCGGGTCGAGCCGTCGAACCAGGTCGCGCAGTACCTCAACCAGCGGCGCATACGCCAGTTCACCCTCGACCAGCGCGACACAGCCGCCGGCCAGCACGCTGGCGCCGGCACCGGCGGCCCGGATGGCGAACTCGGTGACGAGTCGGGTCTTGCCCACGCCGGCCTCGCCAGCGACCAGCACGGCCGCCGGGTCCCCTGCCGCCACCCGCTCCAGCGCCGCCCCGAGCCGCGCGAGCTCCTCGGCGCGGCCGACGAGCCTGGGGCTGCTGATCCACCCGGCCATGCCGGGATTATCCGGCCGTCGGGTAAGGAGACCAAGACGACAGATAAGGGCCTTGCGGTCGCCAATCTGCGGCTTCGCCCAATGTGCCTTGCACCCTGACGGGCCCACCCTTCCCTGAGACGGCCGCACCGGTGGCCAAGCAGAGCAGCCTGTCGGAAGGAAGAGTCACCGTGCGCTGCACCCCAGGTGAGGTATGGAGCTCCGCGTGACCGGTCCCGGCGAGTACCGGGCCTGGTCGGCCACGCTGGCGACCGCGTTCGGCGAGACGCCAAGCGACGAGCGCAGCGACGCCTACCGTCCTTTGAACGAGTGGGACCGCACCATCGCCGCGTTCGACGCCGACCGCATCGTCGCCACCGGCGGTACCCTGTCGCTGGAGCTCACCCTGCCCGGACCGGTCACCGCCCGGGCCGGCGGGCTGACCGCCGTGGCCGTGCTGCCCACCCACCGGCGCCGCGGCCTGCTGCGGGCGATCATCGCGTGGCACTTCGCCGACTGCCAGGCCCGCGGCGAGACGCTGTCGGTCCTGGGCGCCTCGGAGGCGGGCATCTACGGCCGCTTCGGCTACGGACCGGCCACGCTGCAGGCCACTACGCGATCGACCCTCGCTGGTCGGTGTTCGGCCGCGCACCCGCACCCATCGGCCGGCTGCGGCTCCTCGACCCCGGCGAGGCCGGGCGGGTCCTGCCCCAGCTGTACGACCGGCACCGGCTCGGCCAGCCAGGGGAGGTGAGCCGCAGCCCGGCGCGCTGGGCGCTCGACCTCCGCGATCCCGCCTGGCGCCGCGAGCCGAGCCAGCCCCGCCGCTACGACGTGGTCTACGAGCCCGCGCCGGGTCGGGCGGACGGCTATGCCACCTACCGGGTGACAGCCGGCTGGTCATCCGGTCTGCCGCACGGCAGCGTCCAGGTCGACGAGCTGGTAGCCCTGTGCCCCGAGGCGACCGTGGCCTTGTACCGCTACTGCCTGCAGCTGGACTTGGCGACCACGGTCGCGTTCCTGCGCCGGTCGCCGGAGGAGCCGCTGCGCTGGCTGCTGGCCGACCCCCGCCGCCTGCGGGCCACGGCAGTCGGCGACCGGTTGTGGCTGCGGCTGCTGGACGTGCCCGCGGCGCTCGCGGCCCGCCGCTACGCGGTCCAGGGAACGCTGATCATCGGAGTCACCGACCAGCTGCGCCCGGCCAACCAGGGCACCGTCCGCCTCGAGGGCGGCCCCGACAGCGCCGCCTGCCGCCTCACCCGTGGCCAGTCGGACCTGGCCTGCGACGTCGCCGACCTGGGCGCGGCCTACCTGGGCGGAGTGAGCTTCAGCATGCTCGCCCGGGCCGGTCGGGTGGTCGAGCACAAGCGCGGCGCCGTGGCCCGCGCCGACGCGATGTTCGTGCTTCAGCCCGCCCCCTGGTGCAGCACCGTCTTCTAGCCGAGCACGAGCGCCGATCTGACAGGTCCACTCGCCAGCCGCCAGCAACAACCTGTGTATCAGGCTCACCCCGCTTTGGCTCCTTTTCCTGAATCGGCGAAGCTCGGGAGGCAAGACATGCGCCCCAGTCGCGGAAAGCCAGCGATCGCCAGACTCTGCGCCCTCGTGATCGTCACAACCTTCCTGGCTGCGCCTGCGAGCCCGGCCAAGGCCCAGCCGAACCCGCCGGCACCATGCCCCACAGCCCCGCCTGGAACGACCTTGCCAAGCTCGTCGAGCATGAGCCCCGGCGCCACCGAGCCTGCCGGGTCGACGGAACCAGCCACGGCATCTACCGAGCCCTCGAGCGGCTCGGCGGAAACGACGCAGACCTCGAGCGCGCCGACGGAGACCTCCACCCGCCCACCAGACTCGACGACTCCGCCGGAAGCGACCACCGACCGATGTGACACCCTCCAAGCGCTGCAACAGGCGATGCCGAGCGTGATCGCCGGCTCGCTCAACCCGCTCACCACCACCCCCGACCCAGGGGCGGCGCTGACCACCAGGGGAGACGACGCGAAGGTCGACGTGCCAAAGGACCCGGCCGGCAAGGTGCGGCTGGACGGGTCGAGCGCCCCGCCGATCGCGATTGGGCTGCCCACCACCCAGAGCGCCAAGCAAGCTGTGGCCGCCAACCAGGGTGTCGCCGTCTACCGGCAGGCGGCTCCGCAGACGAATGTCGCCGTACAGCCCGTCGGGCTCGGCGCCGTCCGTGTCATGCAGGTGATCACCGGCCCAAAGGCGCCGACCACCTATCGGTTCCCGCTGCGGATCCCCCGAGGCGGAAGCATCCAGCGAGCACCTGGTGAAGAGGACCGTTACGTGATCCTGGATGCCAACGGCGACGGTGTCGCCAGCATCTCGGCGCCGTGGGGCCACGACCACGACGACCGCTGGGTCCCGACCCGCTACCGCCTCGACGGCCAGACACTGGTGCAGCAGGTGGACCATGGCGGGTTCACCTACCCGGTGGTCGCCGATCCGCTGGTGAGCCTCGGCTGCGCCTGGTTCCAGTGCAGCGTCTACCTGTCACGCTCGGCGACGAGGGCGCTCGGTCGTTTCCTCGGAGCCTCTTCGGGAGCTACCGCCGTTGTGATCGGCAAGGCGGCCGCACGGGCCTGTCGAAGGCTCAGCAACATGACCGCGACGGCGCTGTGCATCGTCGCCGGCGAGATCCTTGGCCAGCTCCTCATCGACACGCTGACCGATGCCAGCAATCGAGGACGGTGCCTGCGGATCCGCTTTGGCCCACCCCTCCTGCTCAGCGTCGGCTCGCTGTCGGCCAGCAACTCGCGCTACTGCAGCGACGGCGCCCGTTATGGCAAGTCCCGCCCGCTGCAGCCAGGCGAGCGGCTCGTCAACGCCAATCACGCCACCTACCTGATCGTCGGCGGATCGAAGCTGTGGATCCCGAACCGCGAGGAGTTCGACGCCCAGGGCTACGACTGGTCCAACGTCGAGGTGCTGTCCCGCCGGGCGCTCCGCCAGTTCGGGGACGTCCCGATCGACGGCACGCTCGTCAAGGAGCGTTCCGACCCGCACACCTTCGTGATCTCCGGCCGTCATCGCTGGTGGGTCAAGGACCGGGAGCAGTTCGCCCGAAATCACTTCGACTGGAAGGACGTCCACGTGGTGCCGAACGGCTCGCTGGTGTCGTGCCCGTACGCGGGCCCGCTCCCGTAGAGGGCTCACAAATCCCTACAGTTCTTGTTTCCCTGCGGGGACGCCGTGCAGGCGTGAAAACTGGCTCATATCAGGCGAAGTCGGTCTGTTTCCGATCAGCACACAGGCCGACCACTCCGGCGGGCAAGGCACATCAGACGGTCGCACGGTCAGGATCCCGCACCCGAGGCCACAACAGCCCGGCCAGCCCGACCGGGACGCTGAGCAACCCCCCGCCGACCAGCACCGCCGAGGCACCGATCACCGCGGCGACCGGCCCGGCCACCGCGAGCGCGACCGGGTACAACCCGACCGAGATCAGCCAGTCCAGCGACGACACCCGGCCCAGCACCCGCGCGGGCACGCGCTCTTGCACCAGGCTCGCCCAGATCAGGTTGCCGAACTCGAACAGGAACCCGATCGCGCCATACAGCAGCGCGATCACCACGACGGCCCGGGCGACGCCGACGCCGGCCACCAGCAGGCCGGAAGGGATCCACGCGGCATACATCGCCGTGACCCGCCAGCGGGGCACGCCCAGCTGCCCCGCCAGCAGGGCAGCCAGCCCGCCGCCGATCCCGAACGCGGCATACACCAGCCCGAGGGTCCCGGCGCCGGCGCCCAGCCCGCGCACCACCACCGGCAGCAGCACCGCCAGCGGCCCGCTGACCAGGAAGTTCCCGAATCCGGTGACGACCAGGGTCACCCAGATCCACGGCTGCCCGCGGGCATAGGCGAACCCCTCACCGACCTCGCGCAGCACCCCCGTCGCCGCCTGCCCGGGCCGCGGCTGTGGCCGAAAACCGATCATCGCCAGCGTGGCGACGCTCACCGCAAAGCTCGCCGCGTCGACCGCGAACGCGGCGGCGGTGCCGGCCGTGGCGATCAACAGGCCGCCGAGTGCGGGCCCGGCGAACTGGGCGGCAAGGACCCGGCTCGTGGTGGTGAGCGCGTTGGCCGGCAGCAGCAGCTCGGCTGGCAGCAGGTCGGGCACCAGCGCGGTCGACGCGGGCAGGAAGAACGCGCTGGCCATCCCAGCGACCGCGCCAAGGGCGGCCAGGTGCCACAACCGAAGCTCGCCGGTCACGGCAAGGACCGCAAGGGCCCCGGCCGCGAGCCCTTGCACCAGGTCGGCGACGAGCATGACCCGGCGCCTGGGGAACCGGTCGCTGATCACCCCGCCGAGCACGATCAGCAGGAACCGAGGCCCGGTGCGCGCAAACAACACCAGCCCCAGGGCGGTCGGGCTCGACGACAGCCGCAGCGTCTGCCAGGCCAACGCGACCATCAGGACGCCATCGCCGAGCAGCGAGATCGCCTGCCCACCCCACAGCAGCCGGAAGTCCCGCTCGGCCAGCGGCCGAACCAGGCCAGCGCGGCTGGTGCCCGCCTTCAACCTCGAACACCACGCTGCGGCTCAACGAGCGCCAAGTCCACCTCCGCTGCCACGAGCACGGCAAAGCCTACGCGGCCGGGCTGGAGGAGGCCTCTGGTCGGCACGGTGGTCCCCGCGCTGGGCGTCGGTCACGTCCCGCCCGGTGTCGCAGTGCGCCCGTGGAGCACCAGGGCCCAGGTGAGGCAGCCGAACCCGGCCGTGGAGGCGACCGCGCGGGCGATGTTCCAGCGGACCCATCTCGCTGCCGGCCAGGCGTCAGTACGGAATGAGCCCTTGACCCGGCGCAGTGGGTGGAGGTTCCCGGCCTTGGGCCGCTTCGCACCAGCGGGGAGGACGCCGCCGCAGCCGGGTCGCAACTGCGGCGGCGTCCTCTACGGGATGGGGTCGGTGACGTCACCTCTGAATTTGGATGGCCTCGCTATCTGTTTCGCTGCCGCAGGTGGAGAAGTTCGCCGTACAGCCGAAGATCACGGCGCTTGCGACGGCGGTGCCCTGCTTGAAGGCCTTCCCTCCAGTTGCTTGGACGCGGACGCGGACCTGCTGACCCGACCCGGTGCAGCCAACAGCAGTTGAACCCGTGCCCTGGGCGACACCCGACCCGGCGCGCTGGGTGACGGTGACCTCGACGAATCCGGTGCTGGGCGCCGCGTTGCAGGTGACCTCCAGGGGCACGTCCACCGCGGCTCCCCGCGCGACCAGTGCCGCCGGAGACTCGACTTGGACGTCGAGGAACAGCCCTCCGGAGAAGAACGCGACCGCCGGGCCGGCCGCGGCGAACAGCGCCAGCACGCCGCCGGCTGCCAAAGCCACCACTGCGGCGGCAACCTTAGTTCGCAATCTGGTTCTCATCGGTCTCCTTTCGTTGAGCAGTGAGCGACAACGTGCGGGCATTGGCACCATCGGGTGCCGGCAGGACGGCGCCGGCCAGCAGCGTCACGGTGAGCAGCACTGCTGGCAGGTGCCAGACGAAGTCGAAGCCGCTGTGGACCCCGAAGGCTCCCGTGGCCGCCACCACGCCCGCCCAGATCCCGCCTACGGGGCAGGTGGCGCGCGTGCTCCACAGCAGGCGGGCGATCGCAACCAGCAGGACCGCGAGCAATGCCAGGCCCACCAGGCCGAGTTCCGCCGCGACCTGGGCGTACTCGTTGTGTGCGTAGCCGAAGAACTGGGTGCCACCGTCGTGCCCCTCCCATCGCAGGTCGGCGTGTCCAGGTCCGGCGCCGATCAGGGGATGCTCCGCAATCACCCACAGGGCGGCGTGCAGCGCGCTGCCCCGGTCGGGTGAGGCGAGGTTGATCCGCGCCTCGGCGACCGTCCGGACCGCGCCGCCACCGGTGACAAGCCCCGCGACGAGGCCTCCGGCGAGTGCGCCGCCCAGCACGAGCGCGACGGCCGACGACCGTTCCAGTCGCGTCACGATCGCTGCAAGGGCCAGCCCGGCGGCAAGGCCGGCGAGAGCGAGCGCCGGTCGCGGCGGGCTGGCGACCGGCATCGATGGCACCAGACAGGCCAGCGCCAGCAGGGCGCCCGCGCACGGCCCGACCGCCGCCCGAGCGGTCGCGCGAGGCCCTCGGAGCCCGGCGAGCACGAGCAGGCCAACGACGAGCGCGAGCGCACCCGCGCGACTCATGGTTGCGGCGAGCCCAGCCAGCAGCCCGGTGGCCGCGACCACCAGCGGCAAGGAGCGCGGCGCCGCGACCAGTCGCGCGAGCACGAGCAGGGCCACGGGCGCCAGCACGGCGGCCGTCGCGTTGGGGTAGCTCAACGTCGACGAAGCGCGCCAGATGCCCTGCGCCTCGAACGCCCAGGAGCCGACGCGGCCGGCAACCCCGAGCCAGCCGGCCAGCGCCACCAGCAGGCCGATGCCGGTGACGCCGATGAGCAGGACCTCCCGGTCTTCCTGCCCGAGGCGGCGGCAGACGAGCAGCACCGCGACAACGCCGAGGAGCAGCAGCGCCGGCCGGACGCCGGCGGCGGGGACGCCCTGCAGGGCAGCGTCGAGGACTGCCCATGCCGCCAGTGCCGCCGCCGGAGCCACCGGCCGAAGCCGAACGTCACTGCGGGTCGGCGGCCACGCCACCAGCACCAGCACCGTCGCCGCCGCGACAAGCACCCCGACGTAGCGCTGCACCGAGGTGTAGTAGGCGCCCTGGCCGAGCAGCCCGGCGGCGACCGCTACCAGGAGGAGGAGTCCGGCCAATCCGGTGGTCCGGCGCTCCGACACGCCATCCGCACTGGCATCGCTTCGGCCTGCGCTCGCTACGAACATGCCACCCCTCAGCGCATCGCCTGGTCCGGCCTGGTTTGATAGCGAATGCCCTCTTACATGGCGAATGGTCTTACATGGGCGAGTACCATAGTGGGCCCGAAAGTGTGAAACAAGCCCCTACGACGCAGACTGCGTGAAGGTGGTCCGGTCCGATCCGGTCCGATCCGGTGGCGGTCGGGCCGGACGGCATGGCGAGCCTGTCGAACCTGACCATCAGCCTGCTGCACCTGGCTGGCTACACCAACACCGCACCATCCATACCCTCGACTGGGTTCCCGATGTCCTGATCGACACCTTCAACCGGGTCATCGGACCTGGGGACGCCGCCATCGCGGTAGCGACGTGTCGCACGCGGGAACCGGTCGCCGGCGCTGCGGCGAAGTTCGCCCCAGGCCTGCATCTGACCGACATGCCGGACTACTTCTCGTCGACGATGCCGCTGACCGACGAACGGTTTCGAAGTGCGGATGGCCCCACACTCCACCGTGTTGCCAGCGACATGGTGAACCACTCGCACCCCGCCGTACGGCGGATCGTCGCCGAGGCCGACATCCTAGTGTCCAGATGCGACGCAGCGGCAGCTCGGCTTGAGTCTCACCAGGCAGTCGCTCGTATTATCTTCGGTGATCTTGTCGACGAGTGCATGAGTCCCACAGGCGGATCTGAAGAACAGGCGGCGTGCCTCTGTTCACGCAGCCTTCGTGAACCCTCCCCAGCTCACAAGCAAGCCACTCGTAGCGCCGAAGTTCGACATCACCCCTTGCAGCTCGCGCAGCGTCGGGGCATCCACCTGGCTGCCACCTGACTTGACCTGCACAGCCAGCATCGCGCCGTCGAGCCCCATGCTGCCCTGGCCAGCCAATGTGTCGACTCCACCGTCCGGGCCGGCAGGCGAGACCAGGGTGACGAAACCCTCCGCGCGAAGAATCTCGCCAACAAGCTGCGCGAGTTCATGACCCCGGAAGCGTGCCGCGATGCGTTTGCCGATATGATCCCTGCTCAGTCGGTCGAAGTCGACGGGTACGGCTTCCTTGCTTTCGTCACTCGGAACCTCTGGCGCTACCACGGGCTCCATCGTTGGTTCCCGGCAAGCAGTGCCTCGATCCTCTCCTCTGCATTGTTCCGCTTAATCTGGCAGACAGTCATGAAGGCGCCAAGAGAGTAGAGGAAGTCCTGATCGATCTCGCTACGAGGGACGTCCTCACGAATCCACTGTACTGGTCGCTGGTGCCGGATCTGGTCAGGGCATCGGGATCGAAGCGATAATCGCCCGTCACGCGCCCGAATGCAACGGCGGGAGCACTCTTGAGGGAAGGGCAACTAGGTCGACCTTCTCAATGCGATGCGTGAAAGCGTCCAGCTGGCTTGCCCAGTCGGTAACGGTCGATGGCTTGGCGTCTGGATGATGCTCCTGGAGTCGACCGCGAATGGCATCCAGCGAGCGTGCTCCTGACAGATCGCCTAGCTCGGCCCAGCCGACCCCGACCACGTTGTGACTCAGGGCGTGGTTTTCGCCTTCTCCCCGTCGGCCGCAGCGGACGAGCCACAAGGTCATGGATGCGTTCCCTCTGCCGCACGCTCTGCATTCACTGTCTGCTCACCTTCGGACAACTCGCCTCGGAACGCCTTGGCCAAGACCGCCTGCGAGCTGCGGCCGACTTGGCGGGTCGTCTTTTCGACCCCCGCAAGTAGGTCGTCAGCCACGCGGAGCAATTTATCGACTCGTCGAACGATCTCGGATTGTTCTTCGGGACTGGGCACCGGGACTGGGAGCTCCTTCAGTCTCGTCATACTCAGCGAGGCTAGGTTGACAGTCTGCTTGCCTTGGTCGATGAAGTAGCTTGCGCCGATAGAATTGCCGAACCACGAGTAGAAGCGTGACTGCATCCTCGCGTCGCGGAGCCGGGCTCGAAACACGTGATTCTGGTGGATGCACTCTTGGATCTGTCCTTCCCAGATCCAGCCTCGGCCAAGCTTGTCGCGATCTCCACCCTCGTTGAACAGAATATCGCCGGCTTGGAGCCTAAGTACTGGCGTATGGAAGTTCGTGCGTGGTCAGGAGCCGGCTGGCGGGAGGCGCTCCTGCCAGGCGGTGGGGTCGGCGAGGTAGAGCCCGCAGGCGCAGTCCAGGGCCTCCTCGGGCGAGCCGACCGGGAGCCCGCTTGGCAGCACCGAGTCCTCGTACCCGTCGCGGCTGGCCAGGTAGACGGCGAAGCCCCACAGGCTGGCCGAGCCGGCATACCGCAGCCGGCACAGCGGCAGGACCTCGCCGCTTTCGAGTTCGCCGTCGAGGTAGGCGAACCGGCCCCGGAAGCGGACATCGACGCTGGCCAGGCCGGGCCAGCGCTCCCGCTGGCGCTGGCGGAGCCGCTGGCCAAGTGAGGTCTTGGTGGACTCGGGGATCGCAGGTGGCATCGCGCCATCTTGCCGGATCCGCCCGGGGCGTGTCGCATCGCATAGGCTCCCTCCCCCGGCCAGCCAGCGGGGCTGGCCGGGGGAGGGAGGGATGATGGCACGAGCAGGTGCGCGCAGCCCGTTTGCGGTCACGCTGACCGCCTCGCAGCGGCGCTTCCTCAAGGCCCTGGTGCGCAGGCCCACCGCCCAGCAGCGCCAGGTGACCAGGGCCAGGATCGTGCTGCTGGCCGCGGCGGGGTGGGCCAACCAGGCGATCGCGCGCAAGCTTGGGATCGCGCCGAACACCGCAGGCAAGTGGCGCAAGCGGTTCTTCAAGGAGGGCTTCGACGGCCTGGCCGACCGCAAGCGGTCCGGCCGCCCGCGGGTGTTCGGCGCGGCGGTGGTCGCCTACGCCAAGGCGGTCGCCTGTGAGCTGCCGGCGACCCGAGGGGTGCCGCTGTCGCGCTGGAGCCTTGGCGAGTTGCGCGACGAGCTCATCGCCACCGGGCTGGTCAGCCAGGTCTCGACCACCACGCTGTGGCGCTGGCTGGCCGAGGACCCGGTCAAGCCCTGGCAGCACCGCTCCTGGATCTTTCCCCGCGACCCCGCGTTTGCCGCCAAGGCCGGGGTCGTGCTGGACCTGTACGAGCGGGTCTTTGACGGTGCGCCGCTGGGCGAGGGCGAGTACGTCATCAGCGCCGATGAGAAGACCTCGGTCCAGGCGCGCTGCCGCTGCCACCCGACCCTGCCACCGGGGCGGGCCAGGAGCATGCGCGTGGAGCACGAGTACGAGCGCCGCGGCGCGCTGGCCTACCTGGCCGCCTGGGACGTGCACCAGGCCCGCCTGTTCGGCCGCTGCGAGCCCACCACCGGCATCGAGCCGTTCGGCCGCCTGGTCGCCCAGGTCATGGGAAGCGAGCCCTACGCCTCCGCCGAGCGGGTGTTCTGGGTCGTCGACAACGGCTCATCCCACCGCGGCCAGGCGTCGGTCGAGCGGCTGGAGGGCGAGTACAAGAACCTGCGCCTGGTCCACCTGCCCGTGCACGCCTCCTGGCTCAACCAGATCGAGATTGTGTTCTCGGTGATCCAGCGCAAGGTCCTGACCCCCAACGACTTCACCGACCTCGCCGAGGCCCAGCAGCGCCTGCTTGCCTTCCAGGCCCGCTACCAGCAGGCCGCAGCACCGTTCGACTGGCGCTATACCCGCTCGGACCTGGACCGACTCCTGCGCCGCCTGGACGAAACAGAGCAGCTCACCAAGGCCGCATGACCACCACGCACGAACTTCCATACGCCAGTACTAAGGTCAGCGATCTTCAACTCAGGAGCCGGAATCGTCTTTATCTCCGACAAGTCGAGCCACCCGCGCTGAACATTGGCGACCCGGAGATACGAGACTTCGCGAGTCGGTTCACCTGGCTTGAGCTTGGCGCCCTTCTGTATACCCCCGCGTACGTCTGCAATGTCTTGTAGCTGCACCCACGGCCAATCATCCGGCGTCTCAATTAGCGGTGACACATCTCGGCGAGGCGTTACGGCAATCTCGGAACGCTTGAGGTGCTGCTCGCGCCAATCGGCGGTGAGGCGGCCAGAGCAGGCAGCGGCTAGAACGGCCTGACGGAAACGCCCAATCACCCGATAGGCCGCGCGCAGGTGCGCGCTGGAGGATTCTTGTTTGGACTCGGCTATTCCGAAGAGCCGAGCGAGCCATCGCTGCTCGGTCATCGGCGGCACCGGGATCGGGATCTCAGCGACGTCACGAGAAGACAGGTGCGTGACGGTAGTCGATGATGTCACGTCGTGGATCGCCTGCAGATACCCGGGAAGGACATACGTCAGGAAGTCGAGGTCGAGCCGTTCCGGGTCCGGCGTGATCTTGCACACCCGTTGATTCAGGAGCGCTTGAGGACCCTGCCAACGCGTGCAGTTGAAATCGCCGTCCATTCCGACGAGAAGCTCGCCTGGCTGTACGAGATACCGTTCTGCGTAGTCACCCACGTAGCCTACTTCGGTGCGCTTGTTGAAGATGTCACGAATGCGGATAAGCGGCTTGCCTCCGTTTGGCACGAACTGTTTTGACTTGAACGCGAAGCCATTGAGGATCGTCGCCACCTCGCCCAGAGGCCGCCGTGACCAAGAATCTGGTGCTGCAAGGAGTCGCGAGCCGGATTCCTCCACAATCCGTGCGGGTGAGATCGTGAGGCTCACTCCTGACCTCCATTGCCCTCCAGCAGGCGCTGCATGTCTCCGAGGTTGTCGAGGGCAAGCTGAAGCTCTTCCATGGCAGTAGTGATCAGTTCCTCGGGCTCCAGTAGCTCATCGGGATCGTCGAGTTCTTCATCGCGGAGCCACTTGAACGCATCGAGCTTGTAGTGACGCTCCTTGACCTCCTCGACGGTGAAGCTTCGCCAGCGGCCATCGGGCGAGTCACTGTCCTGCCGCTTGCTGCGCCCGTTGGCGTCGCTGCCGTAGACCCGCTCGAACTCGGCGAAGTGCGCTGGCGTGAGGGGTCGGCTCTTCTTGGTGATCTTGGGGACGTTGGCCCGCGCGTCGTAGATCCAGACCCGCTCGGTCGGGCGGCCCTTGGTGAAGAAGATGACGTTGGTCTTGGTGCCTTCGGTGTACGGGCTGAAGGTGCCTCGCGGGCAGCG
>DASYUT010000182.1 GCA_036000965.1 Actinomycetes bacterium | reverse complement strand
AAGGAGAGGGGCGCCAATGACATCCAGGTCCACGCGGCGGCTGACCATGGCCCAGGCCCTGGTCGAGTTCCTGGCCAACCAGCATTCCGAGCGGGACGGGCGCGAGCAGCCCCTGTTCGCCGGCTGCTTCGGCATCTTCGGGCACGGCAACGTCGCCGGGGTGGGCCAGGCCCTGCAGCAGTACGCCGACCGGTTCCGCTACTACCAGGCCCGCAACGAGCAGGGCATGGTCCACATCGCGGCCGGGTACGCCCGCCAGCGCAACCGGCTGGCCACATTCGCCTGCACCTCCTCGATCGGGCCTGGCGCGACCAACATGGTCACCGGAGCGGCGACGGCCACCGCCAACCGGCTGCCGGTCCTGCTGCTGCCCGGGGACGTCTTCGCCAGCCGGGTCGGCCCGCCCGTGCTGCAGCAGCTCGAGACGCCCGGCGGGCCGGAGGTGACCGCCAACGACTCCTTCCGGCCGGTGTCGCGCTACTGGGACCGCATCAACCGGCCCGAGCAGCTCCCCGGCTCGCTGCTGGAGGCGATGCGGGTGCTGACCGACCCAGCCGAGACCGGCGCGGTCACCCTTGCCCTTCCCCAGGACGTGCAGACCGAGGCCTTCGACTACCCCGAGGAGCTGTTCGCCCGCCGGGTCTGGCACGTGGCCCGGCCCGTTCCCGAGCCGGCCGTCCTGGCAAGGGCCGTCGAGGTGCTGCGGTCGGCCAGGCGCCCACTGATCGTGGCCGGTGGCGGGGTCATCTACTCCGAGGCCACCGATGCCCTGCGGGCGCTGGTCGAGGCGACCGGCGTCCCGGTGGCCGAGACCTACGCGGGCAAGGGCTCGATGCCCTACGACCACCGCTCGGCCCTCGGGGCGATCGGGGTCACCGGGACCGACGGGGCCAACGCCATGGCCCGCGAGGCCGACGTCGTGCTTGGCGTCGGCACCCGCTGGGGCGACTTCGCCACCGCCTCCCACAGCATCTTCGCCAACCCCGAGGTCCAGTTCGTCAACGTCAACGTGGCCCCGGTCGACGCCTTCAAGCACGCCGCCACCCCGGTGGTCGCCGACGCCAGGGTGACGCTGGAGGCATTGCGACAGGCCCTGGCTGGCTGGCGGGTCGAGGAGGGCTGGCGGCAGGCCGCTGCCGAGCACAACCGGGCCTGGGACGCCGCCGTGGAACGGGTCTACCGGGCCGGGCACGGGCCGCTGCCCAGCCAGGGCGAGGTGATCGGGGCGGTCAACGACGCCGCCGAGCCGCGCGACGTGGTCGTCTGCGCCGCCGGGAGCATGCCCGCCGACCTGCACAAGCTGTGGCGCACCCGCAACCCCAAGGGCTTCCACGTGGAGTACGGCAACTCCTGCATGGGCTACGAGATCCCCGGCGGGATCGGGATCAAGCTGGCCGACCCCGACCGCGAGGTGTTCGTCATGATCGGCGACGCCTCCTACCTGATGCTGCCCCAGGAGCTGGTCACGGCCGTGGCCGAGCGGGTCAAGATCGTGGTGGTCCTGGTCCAGAACCACGGCTACGCCTCGATCGGGTCGCTGTCGGAGGCGACCGGCTCCAACCGGTTCGGCTGCAACTTCCGCTACCGCGACGAGAACGGCCAGTTCGACGGCGGCCTCCTCCCGGTCGACCTGGCCGCCAACGCGGCCAGCCTGGGTGCCCGGGTGCTCACCGCCCGCTCGATCGGCGAGCTCGGCGACGCCCTGAAGAAGGCGAGGGACATCGACCAGACCGTCGTCATCCATGTCGAGACCGACCCGGCGGAGTACGTGACCATCGGCGGTGCCTGGTGGGACGTTGCCGTCGCCGAGGTCTCGACCTCCGAGTCCGTGCAGCAGGCGCGGGCCGAGTACGAGCGCAACAAGCGGGACCAGCGGCTCTACCTGTAGCCCCGACCGCGGCGGGAGGACCTGCTCATGCGGACGATCAACCACTGGATCAACGGCCGCACGGTGGACCGGGAGCCCGAGCGGGCCGGCGCGGTGTACGACCCGGCCACCGGCCAGCAGACCGCCCAGGTCGCCTACGCCACGGGGGACGACGTCGACGCCGCCGTGCAGGCCGCCCAGGCCGCCTTTCCCGCCTGGCGCGACACCTCGGTGGTGCGGCGGGCCCGGGTGATGTTCGCCTTCCGCGAGCTGCTCGCCAAGCACCGGGACGAGCTGGCCAGGATCATCGCCTCCGAGCACGGCAAGGTCGTCCCCGACGCGGCTGGCGAGGTCCAGCGGGGCCTCGAGGTGGTCGAGGTCGCCTCTGGCATCCCGCACCTGCTCAAGGGCGACTTCTCCGAGAACGTCTCCACCGAGGTGGACTGCTACTCGATCCGCCAGCCGCTGGGGGTGTGCGCTGGGATCACCCCGTTCAACTTCCCCATCATGGTGCCGATGTGGATGCACCCGATCGCGATCGCCTGCGGCAACGCCTTCGTGCTGAAGCCGTCGGAGCGTGACCCGTCGGTGTCGGTCCGGGTGGCCGAGCTGTACGCCGAGGCCGGGCTGCCCGACGGCGTCTTCAACGTGGTCCACGGCGACAAGGTGGCCGTGGACGCGGTCCTCGACCACCCCGGGATCGCGGCGGTCTCGTTCGTCGGCTCGACCCCCATCGCCCGCTACATCTACGAGCGCGGGACCTCGCACGGCAAGCGGGTCCAGGCGCTGGGCGGGGCCAAGAACCACGCCCTGGTCATGCCCGACGCCGACATGGACTCGGCCGCCGACGCGCTGGTGTCGGCCGCCTTCGGCTCCACCGGCCAGCGCTGCATGGCCATCTCCACCGCCGTCGCCGTCGGCCGGGCCGGCGACGCCCTGGTCGAGAAGGTGCTGGAGCGGGCCAACAGCCTGCGCACCGGGCCGGGCCTCGACCCCTCTTCCGACATGGGGCCCCTGGTCTCGGGGGCGGCCAGGGACAAGGTGTCGGGCCTGATCGAGTCCGGCGTCAACGAGGGCGCCAAGCTGGTCCTGGACGGGCGCGACGTGCGGGTCGAGGGCCACGAGGACGGCTTCTACCTCGGCCCGACGCTGTTCGACGAGGTCACCACCGAGATGGCCATCTACCAGCAGGAGGTCTTCGGGCCGGTCCTGATCGTGCTCCGCGTCTCCGACATCGACGAGGCGATCGAGATGATCGCCCGAAACCCCTACGGCAACGGCACGGCCATCTTCACCTCCAACGGCGCGGCCGCCCGCAAGTTCCAGAACGAGGTCCAGGCGGGCATGGTCGGGGTCAACGTGCCGATCCCGGTGCCGATGGCCTTCTACTCCTTCGGCGGCTGGAAGGACTCCCTGTTCGGCGACCTCCACGTCCACGGCCCCGAGGGCGTCGCCTTCTACACCCGCGGCAAGGTCGTCACCACCCGCTGGCCCGTCCCCCGCGACTCCGCCGTGGAGCTCGGGTTCCCGACGTCGCGCTGACTGGAGGAGGTGGGATGCAGCACGACACGAGGACCGACCCACGGGCACCGCCCGGGCGGTGCCCCGTTCATGGCTGGTCCAAGCAGAAAGGTGAATCTCGATGATCCAACCCCGTAGGCACCCCCGCCTGCTGGCGCTGCTCGCCGTGCTGCTGTTCGCGGCCGCCGCCTGCAGCAGCTCGGGCGGCAAGCAGAAGGAGGCGCCCGCCGCGGGCGGCGCCACCGGGAAGGCGAACACGCCGGAGATCACCGTCCAGATGGTCACCCACAGCGCCCCCGGCGACACCTTCTGGGACATCATCCGCAAGGGCGCCGAGGCCGCCGCGGCCAAGGACAACGTCAAGTTCCAGTACTCGTCGGACCCGGACTCCGGCAAGCAGGCGACCTTGATCCAGAGCGCGATCGACGCCAAGGTCGACGCCATCGCGGTCACCATCCCCGACCCGCCGGCGATCGCCCCGGCGGTGCGGAAGGCCATCCAGGCCGGCATCCCGGTGGTCGCGTTCAACGCCGGCATCGGCAACTACCAGGATTCGGGCGCGCTGTCGTACTTCGGGTCGGACGAGAGCCTGGCCGGCGAGACCGCGGGCAGGCGGGCCTCCGAGGGGGGCTACAAGAACCTCCTGTGCGTCATCCAGTTCCAGGGCCAGGTCCAGCTGGAGGCCCGCTGCGACGGGGTGAAGAAGACCTTCACCGGCAACTGGCAGAAGATCTACGTGAACGGTTCGGACCTGCCCTCGGTGAAGTCGACCATCGCCGCCAAGCTGACCCAGGACAAGAGCATCGAGTTCGTGGTCACCCTCGGCGCCCCGATCGCCCTGGCCGCGATCGACGCCATCAAGGAATCCGCCAGCAAGGCCAAGCTCGGGACCTTCGACTTCAACCCGCAGATCCCGCCCAAGATCACCTCCGGTGAGCTCCAGTTCGCGATCGACCAGCAGCCATACCTGCAGGGCTACCTGGCGGTCGACTCGCTGTGGCTGTACAAGACCAACGGCAACGTCCTCGGCGGCGGGCAGCCGACCCTGACCGGGCCGTTCCTGGTCGACAAGGAGAACATCGAGTTCATCGGCAAGTTCGCGGAGGCCGGCACGCGGTAGTCCCGCCATCGGGGGGCCGCCTGCAGATGGCGGCCCCCCATGCGGCCCCCCAGCCTCGGAGGTTCGTATGAGTCAGACAGTGGACGTCGGCACCCCGCCGGCCCCGGCCCAGGACGAGCGGGTCGCACAGCGGTCGACGCTCGGCCGGCTCTTGGCTCGCCCCGAGATCGGGGCGCTGGCCGGCGCGATCGTCATCTTCCTCATCTTCTTCATCGTCGCGCCCCCGTTCCGCGACCCCAGCTCGCTGGCCACCGTCCTGTACGTCAGCTCCACCTACGGCATCCCGGCGGTCGCGGTGGCGCTGCTCATGATCGGCGGGGAGTTCGACCTGTCGGCCGGCGTCGCCGTCACCGCCTCGGCACTGGTGGCGTCGATGATCAGCTACCAGTTCAGCGCCAACATGTGGGTGGGCATCGCCGTCGCCCTGGTCGTCGCCCTGCTGATCGGCTTCATCAACGGCTACCTGGTGGTGAAGACGGGCATCCCCAGCTTCCTGGTCACCCTGGGCACCTTCTTCATGATCCGGGGGCTCAACCTGGCCGTGACCAAGATCGTCACCGGCAACGTCGGCACCAACGACGTGTCGGACATCGCCGGTTTCGGGATGGCCAAGAACATCTTCGCCTCCCAGTTCACGGTCGGGGGCATCGCGATCCGGATCACGCTGCTCTGGTGGATCCTGTTCGTCCTCATCGCCACCTGGGTCCTGCTCCGCACCCACGTCGGCAACTGGATCTTCGCCGTCGGCGGCTCCGCGCCCAGCTCCCGGGCGGTGGGCGTGCCGGTGAACAAGGTGAAGATCGGCCTGTTCATGACGGTGGGGTTCCTGGCCTGGTTCACCGGCATGCACATTCTGTTCGCCTTCAACACCGTGCAGTCCGGCATCGGGATCGGCAACGAGTTCATCTACATCGTCGCCGCCGTGGTCGGCGGCTGCCTGCTCACCGGCGGCTACGGCTCGGTGATCGGGGC
The DNA here is from genome assembly GCA_036000965.1 of Actinomycetes bacterium. NCBI lineage: Bacteria > Bacillati > Actinomycetota > Actinomycetes > Actinomycetes bacterium. The sequence goes on along the minus strand of DASYUT010000182.1, from coordinate 1,333 downwards.
CGCGATCGGAGCGTTCATCTTCGGCATGACCAACCAGGGCATCGTCTACGCCGGCTGGAACCCCGACTGGTTCTACTTCTTCCTCGGCGCCCTGCTGCTCGGGGCCATCCTGTTCAACAACTTCATCCGACAGCGCGCGGAGGCATCCAGATGACCGCCACAGCCGACATCAGGACCGGGGCGCCGCTGGTCCGGCTCACCGACGCCGGCAAGAACTACGGCAACATCATCGCCCTCCAGGGCGTCACCCTGGACGTCGGCGCGTCCGAGGTCACCTGCGTGCTGGGGGACAACGGCGCCGGCAAGTCCACCCTCATCAAGATCATCGCCGGGCTGCACCAGCACACCCACGGCAGCTACGAGGTCGAGGGCGATCAGGTGCGCTTCGACTCCCCCCGCGAGGCCCTCGACCGCGGCATCGCCACCGTCTACCAGGACCTGGCCGTGGTGCCGCTGATGCCGGTGTGGCGCAACTTCTTCCTCGGCAACGAGGTCCGCAAGGGCCCGGCCATGGACATCGCGGCCATGCGCAAGATGGCCAAGCAGGAGCTGCTCGACATGGGCATCGACCTGCGCGATGTCGACCAGCCGATCGGCACCCTGTCGGGCGGCGAGCGCCAGTGCGTGGCCATCGCCCGGGCGGTGCACTTCGGGGCCAGGGTGCTGATCCTGGACGAGCCGACGGCGGCCCTGGGCGTCAAACAGTCCGGGGTGGTGCTGCGCTACATCATCCAGGCCAAGGAGCGCGGCCTGGGGGTCATCTTCATCACCCACAACCCGCACCACGCCTACCCGGTCGGCGACCGCTTCCTCATCCTCAAGCGGGGCCGCAGCCTCGGCTACTGGAAGAAGAACGAGATCACCATGGGCGAGCTGACCGGGCTCATGGCCGGTGGCACGGAGCTGGAGGAGCTCACCCACGAGCTGGAGCAGGCCGGGGCCGAGAGCTCCGGGCTGCGGGAGGTCGCCCACGTGTTCGAGCAGGAGGTGGCCGAGCTGCACGTCGCCGAGCTGAGCGGGCAGACGACGCCGCCCTCCGACAACACCGGCCCCCGCCAGGAGCCGCCGCAGCCATGAAGATCGCCCTCGACCCCTACATGCTGCGGACCGTCCCGCTGGCCGAGCTGCCAGCAATGGTGGCCGAGCTCGGCTACGAGCACATCGAGCTGTCACCGCGGGAGGACTTCATCCCGTTCTTCGTCCACCCGCGGGCCGACAGGGCCACCATCGACAGCTTCAAGAAGGCGCTGGCCGCCGCCCGGGTCTCGGTCTCGTCGGTGCTGCCGCTGTACAAGTGGTCCGGCCCGGACGAGGACGAGCGCCAGGCGGCCGT
>DASYUT010000181.1 GCA_036000965.1 Actinomycetes bacterium | reverse complement strand
GCCGCAGGTCGGCGCTCAGGGACGGCACGGCCAGGTGCAGCACCGTCAGGTCCATCGCATACAGCAGGCAGGCCAGGGCGAGCACGGCCAGCCCGGTCCACTCCCGCCGCCCGGCCCGTGGGGCATCAGGGGCGGTCACGTCGGCGTTCTGGTCGGTTGGGTCCATCGGTGTTTCTCCCTCTCCCTGCCGCAGCACGCTTGCCTCTCATGGCCTCAGCGTCCGGTCTTGGAGTTCTGGTAGGTGGCGTGGGTGACGTTGGGCAGTCACGCGAAGCGACCAGACAGCCGGTAGATGCCGCTGTCCGGGACAATCTCCCGCCCGCCGTTGGAGTTGGTGGGGACTCCATGACCGATCATATGGTCAGGCGGTGACAGCGAGGTCGAGCGGGCCGGGCTCGTCGGCGGTCGCGCGCTCCGGGGCGGCGGCGCGCTGGTAACTGTGGCCGCGGGTGGCCAACGCCACCCATCCGGGCTCTCGCTGCGGGTTCTTACCGTCGGGGCGTTCAACGTGCGTGAACTGTTGTTCAAGTGGGCAGCGAACACCGCTGGTTCATCCGCCGGTGCGGTTCACCCGCCCGCGAACGCCGCTGCCTGGCCGGATCTCCAACTCACGGGGGCGCACCTCCCTTCTGGCCGTGGACGCAGATGATCCGCACCCTCGCCGAAGACCGTGACGGGCAGGCCCTTGCCGCCTGGCTGGGCGCGGGGGCGGCGCATGTCGCCCAGCTGGTCCCCGGCCTCGCCGAACGCCTTGGGACCACGGCGGTCCCCGCCGCGCCCGCCCGCGAGTCCGATGCGGCGCGTTTCTACCTGTTCGAGGCGGTCGTCGGCCTCTTCAAGCATCCGAGAGGTGCTCTACGAGCGGCTGCCGATCCCGGCCCGAATGCAGCTGCACCGGCGGGTCGAGGTCTCCGGGAACGTGTTCCGCCGGGAAGGCCAGTACTGGACCGTCGCCTACGACGGCTCGGTGGTGCGCCTCAAGGACGCCAAGGGCCTGCGTCACCTGGCCCGGCTGCTGGCGCATCCGGCACGGGAGTTCCACCGCCTCGACCTTGGCTTCGCCGCCTACCGGGTGGTGTCGGTGCTGCCCTTCCTGGCCACCTGGACCGCGCTCTACTACGCCCTGGGCCGGCGGCTGCTGCCGGTCATGGCGGCCAGGTGGGTCTTCAACGGCGGCACCGCGCTCGCCCTGGCCCTCGGCCAAGTCGGATGAGCCTTGCGCCTGCGTCGAAGGCGACGGCGGCTGCTGCTCGCGCTGGCGGCCCTGCTGGTGCTGGTCGCAGTGGGCCATGGGGCGCTGGCCGCCTCCACCTCGCGCTCCCAGCTCGCACGGTCGGTGATCTGGGGCGAGTCCGATGTGCACGACTACGCCCGCTTCCCCGCCCGGAGGGTCCCGCCGGGACCGACCCGGTTCAGGTTCCACCGCCCGGCGGGCGGCGGTTCCAGCGCATCACCCTGCGGCATCTGCTCACCTTCTGGGCGGTTCACCTTCCTGGGGTGGCATGGGGCGAGTCCATCTGGAGCGGCTGGTCGACGCCGGGCTCGGCCGTCCCCGCCGGCAGGACGTCGAAAGCGAAGAGCACGTCCTCCTCCACCGGGTGGACCGTGCGGTTGACGAGCTGGATGGCGTCGGCGACCCGGTCGATGGTCAGGTTCTGAACCGCCTCGGTGCCGGCGCCGATGATCCGGGGAGCCACCCCGGCCACCAGCCGGTCCACGACGCCGGCGGCCAGCATTGAGGTGATCACCTGGGCGCCGCCCTCGACCATGACGGAGCGGACACCATCGGCTCGCAGCCTCCGGAACATTGCGTGGAGGTCCACGCCGTGCCGCGCCGCCGCCACGACGCCGACGCCGACGTTGTGCTCGGCCAATGCCCGCCGCTTGTCGCGGGTGCCGGCTCGCTCAGTGGTGACCACGAGGGTTGGCGCGTCATGGTTGAGCACCTTGGCATCCAGCGGGGTGCGCAGCCTGGAGTCCAGGACGATCCGGAGCGGGGAGACGCCAGGGACCAGGCGCACGGTCAGTAGCGGGTCGTCGCGGAGCACG
>DASYUT010000180.1 GCA_036000965.1 Actinomycetes bacterium | reverse complement strand
GCCAGCTGGAGGCCCTGGGCTTCACCGTCACCCTCACCCCGGCAGCCTGACCCCGCCCCCCACAACCACATCCGCAATAGAGGAGCCGGCTTCGCCGGCTGCTGCCGCCTGCCTGGCCGAGGTCTGTTATTTTCCGGTCAGGAATCCGCAGGCCAGCGCGGTGAAGGTCTGGAAGGTCGGGGCGGTAAAGCCGGGCGCGAACCCGGCGAGCAGCCCGACCACAGACGGCGGTGAGGTCGGCATGGGCATCGGCGGCTTGTTCGTTGAGGAGCGGATGGAGCCGTCGATGCTCCTTGTTCACCGGGCTGCCCGCAAGCCGGCCTGCAACCAAACCACTCCAGCCCAAGACGGCGAACGTCGAGTTCACGTAGAACTGGCGCGGTCGAGCGGCCGACCGGATAAGCTCAGCCGGGTGGTGGCGGCACCCCGACCGAGCGGGAGGTCGGCCGATGGGCGCGGCGATCGAGGTCGAGGGGCTCGTCAAGCGGTATGGCCGCAAGCTGGCCGTGGATGGGGTGTCGCTGTCGGTCGCCGAGGGCGAGGCGTTCGGCTACGTCGGCCCCAACGGGGCCGGCAAGACGACCACCATCCGATGCATGCTCGGCCTCATCCGGCCGACGGCCGGCAGGGTCCGCATCCTCGGACACGACGTGGCCACCGACCTCAGCGCGGTGCTGGCCGAGGTCGGGCATCTCCCGGGCGAGTTCGGGCTGTGGCCGCAGATGACCGGCGGCGAATGCCTCGACTACCTCGGCGCGTTGCAGCGGCGCCTGCCCGTGCGCCAGCGGGAGCTGTGCGACTGGCTGGAGCTGTCCCAGGCCGACCTGCGGCGCCAGGTCCGGTTGTACTCGCGGGGGATGAAGCAGAAGATCGGCATCATCCAGGCGTTCCAGCATGAACCCCACGCGCTGGTGCTGGACGAGCCGACCGAGGGCCTCGACCCCGTCATGAAGGAGCGGTTCGTCGGGCTGCTCGCCGAGCACCGAAAGGCGGGCGGGACCATCTTCCTGTCCTCCCACATCCTCTCTGAGGTGGAGGAGACGACCGAGCAGGTCGCGGTGCTCAAGGCCGGCCGCGTCGTGCGCACCGGGCCGACCGCTGACCTCACCGGTGAGCGCGTGCGCCACTGCACCCTGGTGCTCAAGGAGCCGCTCGCCGACGCGGCCATCCTCGACCTGGAGGGCGTCTCGGGCCTGGAGAGCGATGGCCTCGGCCTGGTCCACCGCTTCGAGTTCCGGGGCGACATGGAGCCGCTGATGCGGCGGCTCGGTGCGCTGGCGGTGCAGGAGTTTCTGGCCGAGCCGGAGCATCTCGCCGAGACGTTCTTCGAGATCTACGGGGGGGCCGAGAAGGAGCAGGCGCGATGAGCACGACCGTGCTCCGCCACACGCTGCGGCAGGTGCGCCGCCCACTGGGCGTGCTCGCGCTCGGCGCCGGCGCGTTCTTCTACCTGGTGCTGCTCGCCTCGTCGTCGTTCACCAAGCAGGCGCCGAACCTCCCCTTCTTCCAGTCGCCGCCCAAGGCCATGACGGCGTTCCTTGGCGGCTCGGCCGACTTCTTCCACGCCGCCGGGTGGCTCGCCACCGGCATGACCCACCCGGTCACGCTCTCCCTGCTGACCTCATCGGCGCTGCTGGTCGCCGCCGGGTCGGTGGCCACGGAGGTCGAGCGGGGCACCATCGACCTGGTGCTTGTCCGGCCCGTCGGCCGCGTGCCGTTCCTGCTCGCCAAGGCGCTCGCCTCGATCGTGGCCGTGACCGCCGCCGAGGCGGGAGGTCTCGCCGGCGTGCTGCTGGCCAGGCAGACCATCGGCGGGGTCCGGGCGCTGTCGGTCGGGTCGGTCCTGCGCGCCTTCACCGGCTCGTGGCTGCTGTTTGTGGGCGTCGCCATGGTCGGGATGCTCGTCTCGGCCCGGTCGAGCCTGCGCGGCCGGGCGATCGGCGTCACCGTCGGCATCGTGGTCGCGTGGTTCTTCATGAACTTCATCGCGTTGCTCATCGACGGCATCAGCGGCCTGCGCTACGCCTCGCCGTTCCACTACTTCCAGCCCACGGACCTGCTCGCCGGCAAGGCGTCAGGCGGCGATCTGCTGATCCTGGCGGCGGTCGCGGCGGTCGCCCTGCTCTGGGCGGTCGCATGGTTCACCCGGCGCGACCTCACCCGCTAAGCAGCTCGGCGAGCAAGCGCGGTAGGCTCGGCGGGCATCGGCGGTGACTCCTTGGTCGGATGAGCCGCCGATGCTCCCCTTGCTTCGGCTCGGCCAGGCAAGCCGGTCAACTCAGCAGGCCATCCCAAACGCGAAAGTGCGAAAGTCGAGTCGGCATGTGAAGGCTAGCTATCCGGTTCGAGCCGGGCACCAGGATGGTGAAGCCGTCTAGGATGGTGAAGCCGTCTAGGAAGGTGACGCCGGCGGCCAGCTCCGGCGGCTTGAGAACGGCCTGCCGCCTGACCGGCGACGGGTGGTTGGCGAGCAGCCGCCGATGCCAGGGCGCCGCATTGGAGGAAGAACTTGCAGCCGTGGCGTGCGCCGCGAGACGTCAGGCCAGTTTTCGGCTGAACTGGTCCATCGCGGCGGCCAACGTTCGATCGATCAGGTCGGCGATCTCCTGCCACCGCTCGTCGGCGGTGTCGGTATGCACGAGGGTGACGCTGTCGTCGCTGGAGAGCGTCAACAGCTGCTCCGGGATGGCGTCCGACTGGTCGCCTGCCTCACTACTCTCGCCCCTGGGTAGCAGCCGCTCCGCGAACACCGTCATCGCCAGCACGCCCGTCTCGCCCTGCCCGACCTTCTGCACCGCTGCCACATAGCGCATTGTCTGGCCGAGGGCGGAGAGGTGGAGGCGCGTCCACCAGGCTCCGTCGGTGAGGTTGGTGTAGAAGTCGACCTGACGGGCGGCACGAACCAATTGGGCGAACCACCACTTCGCGCGAGGATCGGGTGGCTCGGCGCTGTATACCCGAGTCCGCGCTGCGGGGTCGACTTCGGCGAACGTCCGCTCGAGCTCAGCGCCGAGCGACTCGACGTGCGACGAGATCCTCGCGCCGACTGCCTGCGCCAGGGAAGCCGAGTCCGCCGCGAGCCTTGCCAGATCGGTCTCGCGAAGCGCCCGGAGACGCTCGACGTAGGCCCGCGCGACACCGACCGCGCCCACGGGTGCCGCCGCGGCCACGGCCGGCAACGTCAGCTCGCTCCGCAGCGCGACGATCTCGAAGCCGGCGAAGAGCCTGACGAGCGGCGCCAATTCGCCGAGGTTGGCGAGGTCCAGGACGTGCAGGTACTCGTCCCGCCGCCGGTGGTCGACCACCAGCGGCGCGTAGTCCTGGCGCAGCAGGACCAGGAGGACGAGGGCTCGCGCGACACGGCCGTTCCCGTCCTGGAACGGGTGGATGCGGATGAAGCGATGGTGCAGCCACGCGGCAAGGATGATGGGATGGACATGGGCGTTCTGCTCATACAGCCTGATGAGCCGTTCCATCTCCGGCTGGACGTGCTCGGGGGGGACGTATTCGAGCAGCGAGCCGTCCGGCCGGACGACGTGGTTCGGCTGCGTCTTCCACTCGCCATGTCGCAGCGGGACCTGCAGCACCTGGCCAAGATCGTTGCTGGCCTCGTAGGTCGCCTGGTGGCGGGTGATCGCCTGGTGAAGCTCGCGGACGAAGAACACCGTCAGGTCGCGGCCTTCCCGGGCGGCTTCGGCCAATGCGGCCAGCGCCTCGAACTGTGTGTTGATGGTGGCGAGCGCGTCGAGGTCCACACCGCCCTCGCGCTCGGCGACTTCGAGGGTCAGACCCTCGGCGACGAGCGCCTCGGTGACGCCCCAGGAGACGTCGTAGAGCCGCTCGATGATCCCTGTCTCGATGGCGTGCCGGCGGAGTGAGCGACGCCGAGCCTCGGCGAACTCCTCGGACGAGGCGCGGTCGATCGACCGCTTCCATGCGATCCGGAGTTCGTCGACGGTCTCGAGCATGGACCGCAGCGGGCCGTTCACCGGATCCGGCGGTGTGACCTCTTGCCAAGGATGGACAACTCGCGGCATGACTCGGAGTCTAACCAATGCGGCAGCGAGTTGAGGTGGTGTGGTCAGCGGGACGAGTCCCGACCCGAACAGCCGCCGGCCGGGAACTCCGCTCACCTTCACCGCCGCACGCGTCGAGGCGCATGGCCTGCCCTCCGGCCCTGAGTCACAGTCCCACCTTGGCCGCGGCGACCTCACGCCACAGCTCGCCCCGGCGGATGTAGGTGCGCGCGACCGCCGGTGACTTCCAGCGCCCCTGCTCCATGATCAGCTCCTCGGCCACGCCGGCCTGGGCCGCGGCCACCGCCAGCCCGGCCCGCAGGCTGTGGCCGGAGAACGCGGCGGTGTCCAGACCGGCCCGCCCGGCGGCGCGCTTGACCGCGCGGGCGACCGTCTTGTCCGACAGGCGGGTGGTGGCCACGTTGCCGTGCCGGTCGACCCCGCGGAACGCGGGGCCGCCGGTGATGCCCGCGGCCGTGGCCCACGCCCTCCAGGCCCGCACCGGGCAGGTCGCCTCGTGGGCGCCGTAGGGGATCGGCAGCACCGCGCCCTCGCCCTCCTGGTCGGTCTTGGAGCGGTGCAGCAGGAGCTCGAGCCCCTCGGGGACCTCGACGACGTCCGCGGCATCGAGGGCGACCAGCTCCGAGCGGCGCAGGAAGCCGGCGAAGCCGACCAGCAGCAGGGCCCGGTCGCGCCGGCCGAGCAAGCCGTCGTCCAGGGTGGCGACCATCGCCCGCAGCGTGTCGGTGACCGCCGGCTCGGCCTGCCTGGCCGGGCGGCGGCCGTGGGTGCGCACCACGCCCTGCCAGACCAGTCGAACCTCGGGGGTCGCGGTCGGGCTGCGGTGCCCGGCCGCCTGGTGGATCTGGGAGATCGACGACAGCCGCCGCCGCAGCGTGGTCACGGCGAGCCGGCCCCCGTGGGCGGCCAGGTAGGCCGCCACCGTCTTGACCTCGGCGGGCAGGGCGGCCAAGCCGCGGGCCGAGCACCAGTCCGAGAAGTGGCGCCAGTCGGTGGCGTACGCCTTGAGGGTCGCGGACGCCCTGGACCGCAGCGCGTACACGTCGGCCAGCTCGAGCAGGCCGGCGAGCGGCTCGGCCTCGCCCGGCCGGGCCGGTTCCAGCTCCCGCACGGCGGCACCCCTGGACGGCTCGGGTCCGAGAACGACTGGCCGGGGACGCTACCACCCCGCCCCGACAGGCGATCTCCGGGCCTGCGACCCGGCCCCGACAGCCCAGCCGGAATCCTGCTCTCCCAAAGCGCCGACCGACAGGCGATCTGCCGACGGACAGGCGATCTCCACGCCTACGGCCCGCCCGGGTTACCACCAAAGGGGTCGAAGGGGCCGAGCGGGGCCGAGCTCAGGGGAGCGACTCGGGGACGGCGTCGGCGTCGCCCTCGTCGCCGAAGGCGATCCCCAGGCCGCGGGCGGTATGGATGATCTCGTGGTCGGTGGGGACCGTGCGCACCCGCCCGGCCACCTCGAGCATCGGCACGGTGGTGATCTGGCCCCCCTGCATCACCACCACCTCGCCGTAGCGGCCCTCAGCGAGCTTGTGCACGGCGGCCGCGCCGAAGCGGGTGGCCAGGATGCGGTCATAGGGGGTGGGCATACCGCCGCGCTGCAGGTGGCCGAGGACGACCACCCGGGCGTCCTTGCCGGTCAGCTTGGCGACCTGGGTGGCGACGTAGGCGCCGACGCCGCCGAGCGTGCCGGTGACCTCCTGGTAGATCTGGCTGCCGCCCTCCTCGCCGGCACCTTCGGCGCAGACCGCGATCGAGAAGCTCGACCCCTGGAACTCGCGGGTCATCACCTTGCTCGCGATGCCCTCGACGGTGAACGGGATCTCCGGGATGAGGATGATGTCGGCGCCGCCGCCGAGCCCGGAATGCAGCGCGATCCAGCCGGTGTCGCGCCCCATCACCTCGAGCACCATGACCCGGTCGTGGCTGGCGGCGGTGGTGTGCAGCCGGTCGATCGCCTCGGTCGCCACCGTGAGCGCGGTGTCGAACCCGAAGGTCTGCTCGCAGCCCCAGAGGTCGTTGTCGATCGTCTTGGGCACGCCCATGGCCCGCACCCCGTACCTGGCCAGCTCACTCGCGATGCCCTGGCTGCCCTCGCCGCCGATCACCACGAGCGCGTCGATGCCGAGCCGGCGGACGTTGCTGGCCAGCTCCTTGTAGGGGCGCGGATCGCGCTGGAGCTCGCCGTCGACCTCCATGAGCGCGAAGTGGCCCTTGTTGGTCGAGCCGAGGATCGTCCCACCCCTGGGCAGGAGGCCGCTGACCGCCCCGAGGTCGAGGTTGCGGACGCTGGGCTTGCCGATCAGGCCTTCGAAGCCGTGCTCGATGCCGACCACCGTCCAGCCGTACTCGAGTTGGGCGGTCCTGACCACGGCCCGGATCACAGCGTTCAGGCCGGGGGCGTCGCCCCCGCTGGTGAGGATGCCAATGCGTCGAATCGGAGGTGCCATCGTCAGGTCCCTTGTGCGCTCGTGCGATGCACTCGACGGGTACGAGGGTAACCCCTCGGTCAGGCCTGGTCGAGAAGCATGTCTGCCGTGCATCCAGACGACGGCGGGCGGCGCAGCCTCGGCGAGGCCGACTACGCCAGCGGCGCCCGGGGCGGTGCCCCGCTCGGCGAGGCCGGCGAGGGCGCCAAGGCCCGGCGTGAGGGCCGGTCGGCGGCCGGGTCGGGCTGATCCGGCCCGCCCCGGTGGCCCGGAGGGCGGCGCCGCCGGGCCACCCAGGCCAGGGCGACCAGCGTGAGCACACAGGACCCGGCCGGCAGCCAGTCGCCCAAGCGGACGTAGGGCGTGCGCTCGCGGGAGAGGGGCACGGCGATCACGTCCGCGCCCCGCCAGGTGGTCGGGTGCCAGGCGAGCCGGCGCCCGCGCGCGTCGAACGCCGCCGACACCCCGCTGATCGCGGCCTGCAGGACCGGGCGCCCGGACTCCACCGCGCGCACGGCGGCCAGGCTGGCGTGCTGGTCGGGACCCCAGCTCTGCTGGAAGGTGGTGGTCGCGCTCTGCACCACGACCAGGTCGGCGCCCTGGCCGGCGAGCGACCGGGCCAGGTCGGGGAAGGCGGACTCGAAGCAGACGAGCGGCCCGACCGCCACCGGGCCGGCGTCGAGGACCACCAGCCGGCTGCCATGCCGCCGGTCCAGGGCGGCGGCGTCGGTGAAGCGGGTGACCCAGCCGAACAGCCGCCGCAGCGGGATGTACTCGCCGAACGGCACCAGCCGCATCTTGTCGTAGCTTCCCTCGGGGCCGTTCGGCCCGACCAGCAGCGAGGTCTTGTAGATCCCGGCGGCACGCCGGCCGCCCTGGCCCGCCCCGGACAGGGCGGATGCCCTGGGCAGGGCGGACGACCCGGACTGGGCTGGCGCTGTAGCGGCCGGGGCTGGTGTGCCCGGGGCGCCCGTGGCCTGCTCGGCGTCGACGTTGACCAGCACGCGGGCGCCGGTCGCGCGGGCGGCGGCCGTGAGCCGGGCCAGGTCCCCCGGGTGGGTGGCCGGGTCCCGGCCCACGCTGCTCTCGCCCCAGACGACCAGGTCGGGGCGGGTGGGTGCGAGGGCCAGGGTGGCGGCCTCGCTGGCGCGGAAGCGGGGCTCCACCTGGTGGACGACCCCAGGCTGGACCACGGCCACGCGCACGGTGCCGGACGGCGCAGACGCTGGGCGCAGCGCCGCGTACCCCAAGGTGCCGGCGACCAGTCCGACCAGGGCAACGGCCGCGACGACCCGCCCCGGCCTTTGCCCACCCGGCCCCGGTCCCAGCCCTGCCGTACCCACCCGCCCTGGCCAGCGCCCAGCCGGCCCCGGCTCTGCCGCACTCATCCGCGCGGGTTGGCGCCCGCCCAGCCCCGCCGGGACCGCCGGATCGGGCGCGTGCCCGCCCGATCCGGCCCGGGTCGGGACCGCCGGCTGGACCCTGAGCCTGCCCGGTCCAGCTTGGGCCGGGACCGCCGGCACGAGCCCGGGCCGGCTGGCACGGGGTGCGAGCGCGACGGCGACGGCGACGTTCACGGCGGCGAGCAGGAAGCTCACCGCCCACACGCCGCCGACTGAGGCGAGCGCGAGCACCGGGAGGTCGTTCCACTGGCTGGCGCCGAGCAGCCCCCACGGGCCGCCAAGGCCCGGCCAGGCCCGCACGTACTCGCCGGCCACGAACGCGCTGGGCACCACGGCGAGCGCGGCCAGCACCCGCGCGGCGGAGGGCTCACGGTGCAGCAGGGCCCAGGCGATGAGCCCCCAGGGAGCCCAGCAGGTCCCGAGCAGGAGCGCGGCCGGGACCGCGAACGGGCCCACCTTGGGCAGCAGGAAGGCATCAACCGCAACGAAGAAGCCGGCACCCCCGAGCCAGGCGAGCACGGCCGCGTCGCGCCCGGTCGGAGCGGCGCGGATCAGCGTGAGGAGCGGGACCAGGCCGACGAACGCCAGCCACCACAGCGACGGTCGCGGGAAGGCGAGCGCGAGCGGGGCGCCCAGCAGCACCGCACCGGCCCGCGCGCCCCAGTGGCGCTCGGCCGGTACGCTCCAGCGGTGTCCGGAGCGTCCGCCCCAGCGGCGCTCGGCCCGCGCGCCCCAGCGCTGTCCCGAGCGCCCACCCGCCGCCCCGGACAACGCGCGCCGCCTTCGGCTCGCCGACCCGCCTACAGGTTCATCGCGACGTACTTGATCTCCAGGTACTCGTTGATGCCCTCCCTGCCGCCCTCACGGCCGAAGCCGGACTGCTTCACCCCGCCGAACGGCGCCGCCGGGTTGCTGACCAGGCCCTGGTTGAGGCCGACCATCCCGGTCTCCAGCCCCTCGACGACCCGGAACGCCCGCTTGAGGTCGCGGGTGTAGACGTAGGCGACTAGGCCGAACTCGGTGTCGTTGGCGGCCGCGATGGCCGCCTCCTCGGAGTCGAACGAGGCCACCGGGGCGACCGGGCCGAAGATCTCCTCCTTGAGCACGCGCGCGTCGTCGGGCACCTCCGACAGCACGGTCGGGGCGTAGAAGTAGCCGCGGCCGTCGCGGGCGCGGCCTCCGACCAGGGCCCTGGCCCCCTTGTCGAGCGCGTCGGCGACCAGCTCGCTCACCTTCTGGACCGCCTTGCCGTCGATCAGCGGGCCGACCTGCACGCCGTCCTCGGTGCCGCGGCCGACCTTCAGCGCCTTCATGCGCTCGGCCAGCCTGGCCGAGAACGCCTCCGCGACCGGCTCGGCCACGTGGAAGCGGTTGGCCGCGGTGCACGCCTCGCCGACGTTGCGCATCTTGGCGATCAGCGCGCCCTCGACCGCGGCGTCCAGGTCGGCGTCGTCGAAGATCAGGAACGGCGCGTTGCCGCCCAGCTCCATCGACACCCGCAGCACGTTGTCGGCCGCCTGGGCGATCAGCTTGCGGCCGACCTCGGTCGACCCGGTGAACGACAGCTTGCGCGCCCGCGGGTCCTTGATGATCGGCGCCATGACCGCGCCCGAGGAGGTGGTGGTGATGACGTTGAGCACCCCCGCGGGCAGGCCCGCCTGCTCGAGGATGTCGGTCAGGGCCAGCATCGACAGGGGGGTCAGCTGGGCCGGCTTCATGACCATCGTGCAGCCGGCGGCGACCGCCGGGCCGATCTTGCGGGTGCCCATCGCCATCGGGAAGTTCCACGGCGTGATCAGCAGGCAGGGGCCGACCGGCTGCTTCATGGTCAGCAGCCGGCCCTTGCCGTTGGGGGCGGCCGCGTAGCGGCCGTCGATGCGGACCGCCTCCTCGGCGAACCAGCGGAAGAACTCGGCCGCGTAGGCGACCTCGGCCTTGGACTCGGCCAGCGGCTTGCCCATCTCGAGGGTCATCAGCAGGGCCAGCTCGTCGCTCTGGGCGCTGATCTGCTCGAACGCCCGGCGCAGGATCTCGCCCCGCTCCCTGGGCGGGTGGCTGGCCCAGTCGGCCTGGGCCGCGGCGGCGGCGTCCAGCGCGGCCATGCCGTCCTCGGGGCCGGCGTCGGCGACCTCGCACAGCGGCTCACCGGTCGACGGGTCCTCGACCTTGAACGTCCCGCCCTTGGCAGCGTCCCGCCACTGCCCGCCGATGTACAGCTTCGGGGTGACCGCGTCGACGACCTTCCGTTCGTTGGCTTCGATGCTCATGGCGCCTGGTCTCCTTCCGCGAGCCGGTCGCTGCGGATCGCCGGGCCGGCAGCCTCCGCAAGGCGGCATCTGCCCTCGAGCACAATAGCGCCGCGCTGGCCCGGTGCGCCGCGCCGGCATGGTTGCCAACCGGTGCCCGAGGCGATGTGATGGCGTCCCGACCGCGCCGCGTCGAGGAGGTCCCGCCATCATCTACGCCATCACCCCATGAGCACACGCCGGCACCCGCCCAAGCGGGGGAGCGACGCCGGGCTCGCACCGGGGAGCGGCGCCCCGCCCGCGCACGGGGGCAACGCCCGGCTTGCACCGGGCAGCGGCGCCCGCCCCGTGTGCCGCTCCTCCGCGTGGGTGGCGCGCCGACCGCGTGCACGGGCCGGGCGGGTCCGGCCCGCGGCCCTCGCCGCCGCAGTGGTGGTGGTGGTGGTGGTGGTGCTGGCCGGGGCCTGCACCGCGGACCGGTCCGACCGGCCAGGCCCGCCCCCGCGGTCGGCGCCCGGGGAGGCGACCTGGCAGCGCCTGGCCCCGGCCCCGTCGGAGCGGACCGAGGTGGCCGCCACCGCGGTCGGGAAGGTCGTCTACGTGGCCGGCGGCTTCCGGGCCGACGGCGCGACCGTGCCCACCGTCGAGGTGTACGACACCGGGCGCGACCGCTGGGTACCCGGCCCGGACCTGCCAGTCGCCGTCAACCACGCCATGGCCGCCACCATGGACGGCACCGCCTACGTGGTGGGGGGGTACCCTGCGGCGGGTGGCGTCAGCCGGCGGGCCTTCCGGCTCGAGGGCGGTCGCTGGGCGGCGCTCCCCGACCTGCCCGAGGGGCGCGCGGCCGGGGCAGCGGCGGCCCTCGGCGGCCGGCTCTACGTGGCCGGCGGCGTCGGCCCCGGCGGGCTGGCCGCCAGCATGCTGGTGTTCGACCTGACCACCAACCGCTGGTCGACCGCGCCCGGGCCGCCGACCCGGCGTGAGCACCTGGGCGGCGCCGGGTTCGGCGGGCGGGTGTACACGGTCGGGGGCCGCGCGCCCGGGCAGGGCAACTTCACCGCCGCCGAGGTCTACGACCCGGCCACGGGGCAGTGGGCGAGCCTGCCCGACCTGCCGACCCGTCGCGGCGGCCTGGCCGCCGCGGCGACCGGGAACGGGTTCGTGGTCGCGGTCGGCGGCGAGGCCGAGGCCACCTTCGAGGAGGCCGAGGCGTTCGACGTGCGCGCGGGCACCTGGTGGGCGCTGCCACCCCTGCCCACCCCCCGCCACGGCCTGGGCGTGGTCGCGGTCGGCACGGTCCTGTACACGCTGGCCGGCGGCCCCAGGCCCGGCCTGCACGTGTCCGGCGCCGCCGAAGCGATCGACCTCGCACCGCTCCGCCCCTGACCGCCCGGACCGGGCCGTGGATGCTTGTTGGGCTGCTCTACCAGGGCCAGCACCTCCCGCTCACGCTGGGTGAGCACAGCCAGGCGGTCGGCTGCCGCCCGGTGGGCGGTGCGGGCGGCAGTGAACTGGGAGATCAGCCGGCGGGTGATCCTGGGCGCCAGCAGCGCCTCGCCGGCCGCGACCACGCGGATGCCGTGCAACAGCTCGGCCGGGCCGCTGTCTTTCAGCAGGAAGCCGCTGGCTTACTCAATCCCTCGCCTTATTGCTGTTGATGACAGCGGCAAGCCAATAAAGGCGCTGTAACGTCTGGCTGCCTCGATGACCCTCTCTTCCGAATCACCAAGTTGTGTGAAGGGGCTGAGTGTCATGTCGACAGAGTTCTTCTTGAGCCTGCGTTTCCAGGTGCCGACGACTTGGCCGGCGACGACAACTGTCGGTAAGAACATGCCGTTCTTGCCTGGGACAATTTTCGGTGCATGTTCTGTAGCAAGCACGGCACTGCGGTCTTTGTAGCCGAGCAGATATTCATCAAACCCTGGGAGCAGGTGCACACCAGATTTATCGTACGCCGCGTGGCCTGGAGACTCTTTGGTCATCCAGCATTCCTTGCCATTCATCTTTTCTGAGATGAGCTCAGGTTTTGCTGCCTCAAGCCCTGCCTTTGCGTCGGTTACCGTCAACCCCGCCCACCAGGCGAAGTCGTGAATGGTTGCCGGCCCATGGCTAGCAAAATAACGCCCGGCGAGTTCGGCAAGTGACTCCTCTCGGGACAACTCTCTGGAATTAGGCACCCACTCGTCCAGCAGGACAAATGTCTGCTGTCTGTCCTGCATCGGGCCTAGGCAAAGCAGGCCAGTCTGAGAAGTGTGCCACAGGATGTGATAGCCGCGCTGATTCTTGGTACTGATGCCTGCGTCATCCAGCAATTTCATCATGCTCGAGCGAGGCAACCGCTTGCCACCGTTCAGCGCGTCGTAAAAAAGCCCCTTACAACGCTCCATGATTTCATCATCAAGTCCTAGCTGCTCCAGCCTGCGCCTGTCCATGGCTATCATGCGTGAAGCCGAGAGCTTCAGCATCCATTTCGCATCTTCCGGCGGCACAAAATGTATGGTACCGCGCATCGGCCAGGTCCGGATGATCCTTCTTTCCGCTATTGCCTGTTCTATGTCAGTCACCGTCGACTGCTGCGTGCGAAGGCCAATCGCCCACAACGACTGCAGGTAATCCTGTGCCTGAATGGCTCCGAGCCAGCGCACCACCTCGTCAGGACCAGTGAATTTTGGCCCGACTATGTGTTGGCTGCACAGTCGCAGCTGGGCGATATCGGAGTTTGTCATCGCAAGCCAGTATACTGCCAGTTATTCTTTTCGCCGGCAGCCCGCGGAAGGAACTTCCGCGCCGGATCACCTCCTCGACCCCACTCGGGAGCCCGGCTGGTCGTGCAGGGCGTCGCGCAGGACCTCGGCAAGGTGGCGGGTGGGGCGGCCAGTGGCCTGCTCGATCTGAGTCCGGCAGCTGAAGCCGTCGGCGACCACCAGAACGTCTGGGTCGGTCTGGCGCACGGCGGGCAGCAGCACCCGCTCACCGACCTGCATGGCGACGTCGTAGTGCTCGCGCTCGAAGCCGAACGAGCCCGCCATGCCGCAGCAGCCGGCGTCCAGCACCTCGGCCTCGAGCCCCATGGCGGCCATCAGGCGCCGGTCCGGGCCCATGCCGATGACCGCCTGCTGGTGACAGTGGCCCTGGACGAGCGCTCGCCGGCGCGCGGCCGGCGGGGTCCACCCGTCGGCGTGGCCGGTGAGCAGCTCGGCCAGGGTGAATGACTGCTGCTGCAGACGCTTGGCTCCCTCGTTGCCGGGGAACAGGTTCGCAAGCTCGTCCCGGAAGGTGGCCAGGCAGCTCGGTTCCAGCCCGACCAGCGGGACGCCCTCGGCGACGCGCGGGCCGACCGCGGCCAGGACCTGGCGGAGCTGGCGCCTGGCCAGGGTGAGCATGCCGAAGTCGTACAGCGGACGGCCACAGCACAGCGGTGCGCCGGGCAGCTCGACCCGGAAGCCGGCCGCCTCGAGCACCTCGACCGCCGCCCTGGCGGTCTGGGGCTGGAAGTAGTTGTTGAAGGTGTCGGGCCAGAGGAGCACCGGCCGGCCACCCGGATTGCCGGGCCCGCGGCGGCGGAACCAGGTGGTGAACGGCTCGACGGCGAACGGCGGGACGGGACGGGCCGGGGCGATCCCGCCGAGGAGCTTGACCTGCTGGCGGAGCAGCGGGGCCTGGGTCAGGAAGTTGGCGAGCCGGGGCGCGCGCGCGGCGGCCCGGGCAGCCCACCAGACCAGCCCGAGCGAGTAGGCGGTGCGCGGCCGCAGGCGACCCTTGTAGTAGTGGGACAGGAACTCGGCCTTGTAGGTGGCCATATCCACCGAGACCGGGCAGTCGCCCTTGCAGCCCTTGCACGACAGGCAGAGGTCGAGGGCGTCGTGGACCTCCTTGGAGCGCCAGCGGCCGGTGACGACCTCGCCCTGGAGCATCTCGAACAGCAGGCGGGCCCGGCCGCGGGTGGAGTGCTGCTCCTCGCGGGTCACCATGTAGCTCGGGCACATGGTCCCGCCGTCCTCGCGCCGGCACTTGCCCACCCCGACGCAGCGCAGGACGGCGTCGGCGAAGCCGTCCTGGTCGGCCGGGAACCGGAAGGTGGTGGCCAGCCGCGGCGGCGCGTACCCGGCGCCCAGGCGCAGGTTCTCGTCGAGCCGGTAGGCGTCGACGACCTTGCCCGGGTTCATCCTGGCCTCCGGGTCCCAGATCGCCTTGAACTCACCGAAGGCGGCCACCAGCTCGGGGCCGAACATCCGGGGCAGCAGCTCGGCCCTGGCCTGGCCGTCGCCGTGCTCGCCCGACAGCGAGCCGCCATAGCCGACCACCAGGTCCGCAGCCTCCTCGACGTAGGCGCGGAAGCGGGCCACGCCCCCCTGTGTCTGCAGGTCGAAGTCGTTGCGGGTGTGCATGCAGCCCTGCCCGACGTGGCCGTAGAAGGAGCCGTGGTAGCCGTGGCGGTCGAGCAGCTTGCGCAGGTCGCGGAGGTAGTCGCCGATGCGGTCAGGCGCGACCGCGGAGTCCTCCCACCCCTCCCACATGGGCTTCTGGCCCGGCACCCGGGCGGTGGCGCCGAGCCCGGACTCGCGCACCGTCCAGATGAGCTTGGCCTGCGCGGGGTCGTCGAAGGTGGCCACCGACGGGCGGACGCCCTGCTGGCCGAGGCCGTCCACCAGGTCGCGGACCCGGTCGACCGCCTCGGCGCCGTCCTCGGCGGCCAGCTCCACCAGCAGCCAGCCGCCGCCGGGGGGGAGCAGGCCGACCTCGTCGGGGTGCAGCCCGATGTTGCGCATGTAGCCGATGAGCTGGTCGTCCATGCCCTCGAGCCCGCTCGGCCGGTGCTCGAGGACCAGCGGCACGGCGTCCCCGGCCTGGTAGATGTCGGGGAAGCCGAGCACGACCAGCCGTCGTACCGGCGGGCTGTAGATAAGTTGACAAGTCGCTTCAAGGACGAGGACGCATGTGCTCTCGGTACCGACAAGGGCCCGTGCCACGTTGAACCCGTGCTCGGGCAGCAGCTGGTCGAGGTTGTAGCCGGAGACGCGCCGGGGGATGCGCGGGTACCGCTGACGGATGAGGTCGGCGTAGCGGTCGCGCAGGTCGCGCAGGCCGGCGTAGATCTGCCCCCGGCGGCCGCCCGCGGCGATGACCGAGGCCAGCTCCTCCTCGGTGGTCGGCCCGACGGTCATCCGCAGCCCGTCGTAGGTGAGCACCTCCAGCGCCTCGATGTTGTCGACCGTCTTGCCGTTCATCAGGGCGTGCACGCCGCAGGAGTTGTTGCCGATCATCCCGCCCAGGGTGCAGTGGGTGTGGGTGGCCGGGTCGGGGCCGAAGGTGAGGCGGTGCTCCTCGGCCGCCTCGCGCAGCCGGTCGAGCACGATCCCGGGCTCGACGCGCGCGAGCCGCCGGACCGGGTCGAGCTCGACCACGCGGTGCATGTACTTGGACATGTCGACGACCACCGCGACGTTGCAGCACTGGCCGGCCAGGCTGGTCCCACCTCCGCGGCCGAGGACCGGCGCGCCGAAGCGGCGGCAGGCGGCCACCGTGGCGACCACGTCCTCGGCATCCAGGGGACAGACCACGCCGATGGGCACCTGGCGGTAGTTCGACCCGTCGGTCGAGTACAGCGCGCGGCTGGCCTGGTCGAAGCGGACCTCGCCCCGGACCGTCCGCCGGAGCTGGGCCGCGAGCGCCTGCGCCTCGGCCAGCGACAGGCCGCTCCGGTCTGCCCGCCGGATGGCGGCCCGGCGGTCGGCGAGCTCGGTCACGTGGAGCACCTCCGGCGAGCGTCGGCGCCACCATGGTGCGCCGGGCCGCAGGCTGCCCGCGGCCCAACATGATTTGCCTGCCCGGCCGCCCCACGTTACCCGCGCCGCGGCCGGACGGCAGCCCGGCGCACCATGGTGGCGCGGCTCCGCTGACCCAGACGCCGGCCCGTTCGACCTCCATGGGACGTCGACCCGGCGTCGAGCGAGGCGACGTGGACGCTCGCGCCCCGGCAGATCGGCTCTTGATACTGGTAGAGACCGGTATTGAGGTGTCGTGTATTCGTCGTCCGCCCGCCGGTGGACGCCCTTACGCGGCGGGTCGCCGCGGCGCGCGACGGCGCCCGCGCGGAGACCTACCACCGTCTTGCTCCGCTGCTGCGGCCGGTGTCACGGTTTCCGCACCCGGAAGTGCAGGTGGGTCACCCGATCCCCCTGGACCACCCTCGAGTTCTCCAGCAGCAGAGGGGATTGGGCGAACTCACCGAAGAACCGGACACCGGCGCCGAACACGACCGGCACCAGGTCCACTCCCAGCTCATCGACCAGCCCGGCCTCGAGGGCCTGCCCGCCGATGTCACCGGCGCTGAGGGACACGTCCCTGTCCCCGGCGAAGGCCTTTGCCTGCGCCACGGCGCTGCGCACGCCGTCGGTGACGAAGGTGAACGGTGCGTCCGGATGGGGCCAGTCGGTCGGCGCCTGGTGGGTCACCACGAACACCGCGTCGCCGACATCGCCCGCCTCTCCCCGCTGGGTTCGACCACCTCCGGTTCCTGGGCCACTACAACTTCTCCCTGCCCCCGGAGGTCCGCGACGGTCAGCTCCTGCCCCTGCGCACCCCCACCCCAGGGCAGTAGCAGCCCAGCCAGGTCAGCGGCTCGGCGCTGAACACTCGCCGCCGCCCTCGACCGCGAGCTCAAGGACGCGCTCGGCCTGGACCACTTCGAGGGCCGCTCCTGGCAGGGCTGGCACCACCACGTGACCCTGGTCTCGGCCGCCCACGCCTTCGTGACCCTGGAGCGGCTGGACCCAAAAAGCCCGTGCGTCGGCCTGACCACCTTCGCGGTCGTGCGCGAGCTGCAAGTGCTGCTCGCCGGTTGGGCCGGCGCGTGTCCGGTGTGCCTGCGCAGACTGCCACGGTCGACGGCGTGGTTACACCCGTCAGTCGCGCCGACATAACGAAGTACTGCTAGTGGAACGCGCCGATCGGTGCTGCGCACCGCAAGACGTTCATGTTCGCGCGTTATAGGTCGTGCTTGGCGTCTTTGCGCTGCAGCTCGGAGCGTTGTCGGTCGGCGGAGGGTGATCGCCATGAGAGCCCTGGGCTTCAGGCTCGGGACCTCCCGCGCCCTTCGCGGGCGATCATCGGTGTAACCCCGCTGACCGCGTGTGGGGCCCGGGTGTAGGCTCGCGCCGAAGGGCGTGTCACGTGGAGCAAGCGGCTCATCTGTGTCGGTCTCCAGGTTTGCGCCGGATTCCTCCGGCGTGTTGCAGCTGTGTTGCTCGCTCACTTCGGTCTGATGCGAGGCGTCGCCTCCCCCCTCGTGGCGTGGGGATGGCGGCGTTTGGTGGCGTTCGGAGGTCGATCGCGGTGGGCATGCCATGTGGGCGCCTGGGATGTGCTCACCGCCAGGCCCGGTGGCCGGCCGCGCACGGGCGCGCCGCCGGTGATCGGCATGCTCCGAGCAGCGTCCGCGTCGGCGAGAGGGAGCGATGACCGCTGGAGGGCGAGGGAGCTTCGGCGCGCTGCTGCGCGGGTATCGGATCTCGGCGGGCCTGACGCAGGAGGCGCTGGCGGACCGGGCGGGGCTGAGCGTGCGTGGCATCGCGGATCTGGAACGGGGCGCGCGGCGGTTCCCGCACTTCCATACGCTGCGTCGCCTGGCCGAGGCGCTGGAGCTGGCGCCGGACGATCGGGTGGCCTTGGTGGCCGCCGGCCAGCGGCGGCCTGAGTCCGCCGAGGCTGGTTCGCCCTCGGCGGCGGCTCGGCGATGCGCCCGCTGCGAGCGCGAGAACGCGCCGGGCGCCCGGTTCTGTGTCGGCTGTGGCGAGCCGCTGGAGGTCACGTGCCCAGCCTGTGGGGCCGCGGCCGAGCCCGCTGACCGTTTCTGCCACGCGTGTGGGGCGTCACGCGTGGCGCCGGAGTTGAGCCCGACGGCCGTGCTGCCCGGCGATGCTGCATCCCCCGGCGCCACGGCACCGCCGGCAGATCCCGCCTCAGCGGCTGCGGAGGGGGAGCACAAGCAGGCGACGGTCCTGTTCTGCCAGCTCGCGGACCCCGCCATGCTGGCCGAGCGCCTGGGCCAGGAGGGGATGCTCGCCTTCCTGGACTACTTCTTCGAGCTGGCGGAGGCGGAGGTCCGGCGCTTCGAGGGGACCGTCAGCAGCTTTTTGAGCGACGGCGTCGTGGCCCTTTTCGGCGTGCCCGTAGCGCACGAGGACCATGCCCGGCGGGGTGTACTGGCGGCGCTCGGGCTCCAGCGACGGCTCAACGAGCCATGGGCCGCGCATGGTGTGCCGGACAACGACTGGACCCCTTCCTCTGTGCTGCGCATGGCCCTGAACACGGGCCTGGTGGCCGTCGGACACATCGGCACGGGGCCCGAGCGGCGCCTGAGCGCCCTCGGGGAAACGACCACGGTGGCGGGCCTCCTGCAGCAGCGGACGGAGCCGGGGACGATCGTGATAGGCGCTGCCACCGCCCGCATGGTGACCGGCTATGTCCGCCTGGAGGAGCTTGGTCCCGTGCCGTTGCGGGGCGGGGGCGGGTCCGTGGTGGCCTTCCGGGTAACTGGGGTGGGGCCGCGGCGCTCGCCGATCGAGGGGCTGGGCGCCCGGCCGCTGAGCCAGTTCGTCGGGCGGGACCTCGAGATGAGCACCCTGCATGACGTCCTGGCGCAGGTCGCTGCCTCGCCGGAGATGAGCGCGCGGCGGCTGCTGAGCCACTTCATCGGCCGCGACGACGAGTTGGCGGCGCTGCGCGGGCCGCTCGCGAAGATGGAGGCGGGCCACGGCCAGGTCGTGGGCGTGGTCGGTGAGCCGGGCATCGGCAAGTCACGCCTGCTGTACGAGTTCCGGCGCAGCCTGGGCGCCAGGCACATCACCTACCTGGAGGGACGCTGCCTGTCGTATGGCGGCAGCATCCCGTACCTGCCGATCCTGGACCTTGTGCGGGCCAACTGCGGAATCCAGGACGGGGAGGCGCCGGCGGCGGTCGCCGAGAAGGTGCGTTTCGGCCTGCAGGAGTCGGGCTGGAGCCGGACCGCCACGCCCCCTACATCCTGCACCTGCTCGGTGTGGGCGACGGCGCTGCGGCCCTGGGGCATCTGAGCCCGGAGGGGATCAAGGTGCGCATCTTCGAGACCCTGAAGACCTGGAGCCTAAACGGCAGCCAGCAACGGCCGATCATCTTCGCGGTCGAAGACCTGCACTGGATCGACCGGTCCTCCGAGGAGTACCTCGCCTCGCTCGCGGAGAGCCTGGCCGGGGCGCAGATCCTGCTGGTGTGCACGTGGCGTCACGGCTACCAACCGCCTTGGGGGGAGCACTCGTACGTGACGCAGCTCGCCCTGCGACGCCTCAGCCCTGCGGACGCCTGGGCGTGGTCCGCTCCGTGCTCCAGGCGGACCGGGTCCCCGAGGCCCTGGCGCAGGTGATCCTGGAGCGCGGCGAGGGCAACCCTTTCTTCCTGGAGGAGCTGGCGCGCGCGGTGCTCGAGCACGGTCAGGTCGGCGCCGACACGATCGTTCCAGAGACCATCCAGGGCGTGCTGATGGCCCGCATGGATCGACTGGCGGACACGCCTCGTCGGGTCTTGCAGACCGCGTCCGTGTTGGGCCGGGAGGTCCCGCTGCGGCTGCTCGGGGCCGTCTGGCAGGAGGCTGCTCCGCTGCCCCCGCAGCTCCAGGAGCTCCAGCGGCTGGAGCTCATCTACGAGCAGGTGGGCCGGGAGCCCGGGTTCGTGTTCAAGCACGCGCTTACGCAAGATGTGGCCTACGAGACCCTGCTGGCCGGGCGGCGGCGTGCGTTGCACGCGGCCGCCGGCCGCGCCCTCGAAGCGCGCTACGCGGACCGGCTGGAGGAGGTCTACGATCGACTGGCCCACCACTATGCCAGGACCCACGAGTCTCCCAAGGCCGTCGAATACCTGACGCGCTTCGCCGCCAAGGCGGCCCGGGTCCACGCGCACCCGGACGCCGCCCGGGCGCTCGAAGAGGCGCAGGCGCACGTAGCGCGCCTGCCGGCCGACGAGCAGGATCGGCAGCTGGTCGAGCTGGCCGTGGTCCTGGCGGCCTCGAACTACTTCCTGGGTCGCTTCCGGGATACCGTCGACCTGCTGGAGCGCCACCGTGCGCGCCTGGATCAGCTCCGTGATACGGGGCTCGGCGGTCGCTTCTACTTCGAGCTCGCGCACGCGCACAGCCACCTGGGCAACTACCAGCAGGCGGTGGCGTGTGCCGAGCGCGCCATCGCGGCGGCGGCGCGCGCCGGCGATTCGGCAACCCAGGGCAAGGCGCATTACGTGCTGGCCAAGGAATCGATGTGGGTCTCGCGCTTTCAGGAAGGCCTCGATCATGCCCGCCGCGCGGTTGAGCTCATGCAGCCAACGGGGGAGCGCTTCTGGCTCGGCCAGTCCCTCAATTGGCAAGGCCTCAACCTCTACTTCATGGGCGAGCTGGACGCGGCGCTAGCGTGCGCCGCCCGCGGCTTCGCCATCGGCGAGGAGCTCGGGGACCACCGCCTCCAGAGCTATGCCGCCTGGAACCGCGCCTTTTACTCGGCCACGCGCGGGGACGAGGACGAGGCGATCGCCTGGGGCCACCGCAGCATCGAGCTGTCACCGGACCCGCTCAACAACTCGTTCTCCCTCGGGTGGACGGGCTACGCATACCTGGAGCGCGGCGATGCGGACCAGGCGATCCGGCTCCTCGAGGAGTCCATCGACCTGCTCGCCGGAATGGGCTACTCGCGGCTCGTCGGCTGGTTCAAGGGCTGGCTCGCCGAGGCCTATCTGCTCCGGGGCGACGCTGCCCAAGCGCAGACCGAGGCGTTGCACGGGCTGCAGATCAGCGGCGAAGTTGGCTTCAAGTGGGCCGTCGGCCTGGCCCAACGGGCGCTGGGCAACATCGCCCGTGCCGGGAGCGACCACGGCGAGGGCGAGCGCCGGCTGGGCGAGGCGCTGCGGACCTTCGAGGCGATTGGGTCGCGCTTCGACGCCGGGCGCACCCACCTCGCGCTGGCCGAGCTCGCGCGCGCGCAGCGCCAAGCCGGAAGCGCCGCCGAGCACCTCGAGGCGGCGGGCCAGCTGTTCGCGCAGCTCCGCGTCCAGAGCTACATCGCTCGCATCGAGCAGCTCCGCGCCGGCCACGGCTAACGCCCGCACCGCGCGCCCGGTCGCGACAACCGTCCGTTGACCGGCGTGCCGCCGCCCGGCCCCAGCCGGGCCACGACCCGGCCGCTCACACCCGCCTGCGCCGACTGCGTGGGCATTGCGTAGCGAACGCGTGGGCACTGCGCCTGGCGCGCCCGGCGCGCCGGCGGTTGGCTTTCTCCACCGAACTCACCGATCAGACCGGAGGCCGCCATGACCGTTTCCGTCCCCGAACCGCCGGCGCTTGCGAAGGTCTATCGGACCGAGCTCTCACCGGTGAGCTTCCTGCGGCGCAGCGCGTTCGTCTACCCCGACAAGGTCGCGGTGGTGCACGGCGAGCGCCGCTACAGCTACCGCAAGTTCCACGAGCGCGTGAACCGGCTGGCGTCGGCGCTGGCCGGCGCAGGCGTCGAGGCCGGCGACCGCGTGGCGTTCCTGTGCCCCAACATCCCGGCGCTGCTGGAGGCGCACTTCGCCGTGCCGGCGGCGGGCGCGGTGCTGGTGGCTCCTCAAGAGCCAGATCGGGACAGCCGCGCGGGCAGAACAAACGGGGCAGCCGCGCTTTGCGCGGCTGCCCCGTAGGGGCCCCCTGGGGTGCTGCTGCTCCTGGGGTGCTGCTGCTCCTGGGTGCTACCACCTCCTAGGTGCTACCACATGGCGTTGGTGCGGACGGTCTCCCGGGCGTCGTGGTCGTCGGGGGGCAGGTCGGTCACGTCGACACGGCGCTCGTCAACAACCGAGGTGCGCATGGCCGCCGGCTCGAGGGACCACATGATCCCGAAGAAGACCAGGCCAACCACGAGCGCCCCGGCCACGTACGTCTGGGCGGTGCGGAACTGGGCCGGGCCGAACAGGATGACCAGCTCGTAGGCGAGCCAGACGAAGGCGCCGGTCAGCACCGGTCTCTCCCAGCGGCCGAGGTGGAAGTAGCCCGGCTCGGGCGTGACCCGGTGGGAGAACCCGGCGTAGAGCAGCACCGTGCCCGTGTAGAGCAGCGCGGGGGAGAGCGTGGAGGCAGTGAACAGGTCGATGAGCGCGGTGGTGTTGGTGCGCAGGATGAACAGGATCAGCAAGCCGACGCCCGCCATGGCCAGCGTGGCCCAGGTCGGGCCGCCGGTCATCCGGGGCACCTGGGAGAGGAGCTGATGTCCGGGCAGGCGCCGGTCGCGGGCCATCGCCCAGCACAGGCGCGACCCGGTGGCCAGGCAGATCATGCCGCAGCAGAAGATCGAGACGCAGATGAACGCGAGGAAGATCTTCTCGATGCTCGGACCGAGCACGTCGGAAAGGACGAAGGCGACCGGGGAGGCGTCCTCGCTCGTGGCCTTGACGTCGCCCACGGCCACCGCGAGGGTGGCCAAGAGGAGGAAGCCGAGCACCCCGGACAGCACCACGGCGCGGACCATCGCCTTGGGGGTTGGCCCGCCGTGGGTCCTGGGTCTCCTCCGAGAAGTTCGAAGCCGACTCGAAACCGACCAGGTTGTAGGCGCCGAGCGTCGCGGCCAGCATGAACGGGCCGAGCCAGCGGAACCAGCCCTCCTCGGGCACGATCCCGGTCGAGGTGCAGGTTGCCCCAGTTGCCGCGGGAGGCGAGCAGCGCGGCCGAGAGCAGCACGATGCACAGCTCGACGATGCCGACCACCTCGAAGACGACGGCGGCGTTGTTGATCTTGGTGGTGATCGGCGTCGACCAGATGATCACCGCCGCCTGGACCGCCACCGTGACGAAGGTGAGCACCGCCGCGCTGGTGGGCGTGTACTCGAGGCCGAACATGGGCTGCAACGCCGACTGCGCGAAGGCGTAGTCGACCGAGATGACCACGACGGGTCAGGTAGGTGAGGCCGAGCCAGCCGAGCCACCAGCCCACGACCGGGTTGGCCAAGCGGGTGCCCCACTGGTAGTGGTACCCGGACAGGGGGAACTTGGCGGCCAGGGCGGCGCAGATCAGCGAGACGAGCGTCTGGCCCACCAAGGCGATCAGCCAGGTCCAGACGCCGGCTGGGCCGGCGGTGTTCAGCACGAAGCCGAACCCGATGAACACCCCGGTCGTGATCGAGATGAACGAGAAGCCGATAGCGAACGCCTCAAAGGACCTGAGCGTCCGGAGGTACCGCGGACGGTAGCCGTAGTGCTCGAGCTGCTGGTCGTCGGCGATGGTCTGGGGGATGATGCTCATGGTGCCCTTCCTGCCCGGGAGCGAGCCACCAACGCTCGGTTCCGCAAGCTTGCGGCGTGCGCTTGTCGCCATGACCGGTGGGGGGACTTCCTGCCGCACGCCGCCCACCCGGGCGGGCACCTGAGGTCAGAGCCCTGTCGCCGAGCGTTTGGGGCGGCGCCAACGGTTTGTAGCATCTCAACGGGAATCCACTCAACTCGGTAGCGCGCTGGTGACGCCTCCGCCGGGCATGGGCGCCCAGCGGCGGACCCCGAGCGGGTAGGCTACGGCTGCCCGCCGCGCGAGCGGCGAGCCGGACAGGAGGAGTCACGGCGATGAGCGTCGCGGGGGTACGGCCGGCAGGGGCGATCCTGGCCGCGCTGCTCGTGGTCACGGTCGGCAGCGTCGCCGTCGCGATCCAGCCGGCGTCGCAGCGGGGAGTGGCCACCGGCGTGTTCGCCCTCGCGGTGCTGGTCGGGCTCGCCCTCGCCGGCCGGCTGCCCGGCGGCAGGCGCGAGCGCACGGTCATGGAGCGGATCAACGACCTGGCCTTCGCCGTGGTGCTCGTGGCCGCGTCGCTGATCGTCGCCCTCGCCCTCCGGCCCTGGCTCGTGTCGCTGCCCGGGGTGGTGAGCGGCGTCCTGGTGGGCAGAGCCCTCCGCGCACCCGGCCAGCCGGGACCGACGGACGGGGGTGACGCGCAGTGAAGGAAGGGGAGGGCAGTGCCCGCGCGATCATGGCGGCCTTCCTGGCCAACCTGGGGATCGCGATCGCCAAGTTCGTGGCGTTCATCTTCACGGGCGCGTCGTCGATGCTGGCCGAGGCGATCCACTCGGTGGCCGACACCGGCAACCAGGCGCTGCTGTTCCTCGGCGGCCGGCGGGGCCGCAAGGACCCGACCCCCGAGCACCCCTTCGGCTACGGGCGGGAACGGTACTTCTGGGCCTTCCTCGTCGCCGTCGTGCTGTTCACCGTCGGCTCGCTGTTCGCCCTCTACGAGGGGTACGACAAGCTCCGCCACCCGCACGAGCTGCAGTCGCCGGTGTGGGCGTTCGCCGTCCTCGGGATCGCGATCGTGCTCGAGTCGTTCTCGCTGCGCACGGCGGTCAGGGAGGCCAACAAGATCCGTCACGGGCAGGGGTGGTGGAAGTTCATCCACCGGGCCAAGAGCCCCGAGATCCCCGTGGTGCTGCTCGAGGACGTGGGCGCGCTCCTCGGCCTGATGTTCGCCCTCGTCGGCGTCACCCTGGCCGTGACCACCGGCGAACCCCGGTTCGACGCGGTCGGGAGCCTGGCAATCGGGGTCCTGCTCGGGGTCATCGCCGTCGTGGTGGGCACCGAGATGCGCAGCCTGCTGGTCGGCGAGGCGGCCGGCCGGGACGAGTCGGCCGCGATCCGGGCGGCGCTCGCGTCGACAGCAGGGGTCCGCAAGCTCATCCACCTGCGCACCATGCACCTCGGTCCCGACGAGCTGCTGGTCGGGGCCAAGGTCGAGCTGGACCCTGGGTTGTCGTTCCCAGAGGTCGCCGACGTGATCGACCGGGCCGAGGCGGCGGTGCGCGGGAAGGTCCCGTCCGCCCGCGTCATCTACATCGAGCCGGACGTCGAGCGGGCCGAGCGGCGCGAGCCCGTGCCGCCGGCCGCGCCGAGCGCCTGACCCGGCCAGAACCGCCCCAGCTGCCCTCTGACCTGCCCCGGCTGCCCAGCACCGCCCCGGCTCCCTGGGGCCGTCGCGTCGCCGGCCCGGGCCGGGCCTGGCCCGGCCGGCCACGCCGCAAGCGTGCCACCGGAGCGGGCGGCCAAGCACCGGACGGGCCGGTATCAGGCCGGACGGCTCAGTACCAGTGGTGGGACAGCCAGAACGCCCAGGCGTTCTCGGCCGTGCCGTAGCGGTCGCGCACGTAGCCGCGGAACGCCTGGAGCTGCAGGCCGCAGTCGACGGTGTCCGCGTTGGCGACGCCCAGGTAGTGGACCCGGCCGCTGTAGAGGAGCTGGCCCAGGCCGAAGGCGGTGGAGCTGGGGTTGTCGGCGTAGGGGTTGCCGCCAGACTCCTTCATGATGATGTTGTACTCGGCGTTGGAGGTGCCCGACAGGTTGCACCTGGTGTTGCCCCGCCGCACCACCCCGGCCTGCTGCGCGTTGCCCAACCGCTGGTTGAACTGCAAGGCGGCCACGCGGCCCCGGAGCAGGGTGATCTTGCTGGTCAGCTTGTTCAGGGCCAGCATGCGCACGTCGCGGAACTGGATCGCCTGCTTGATCTTGGCCCGGATGGCTGCCTCGGCCCGCCGCGCGTCCTGCTCGGCCTCGAGCAGCGCCACGCGCGCCTTGGCGAAGTCCCGCTGGGCCACGAGCAGGTCGGCCAGGGAGTCGTTGCCCTCCTGGGCGAGGTGGTCGAGGATCGCGACCTGGTCGAGCAGCGCCTCGGGGTCGCCGCTCTGGATCAGCGCGCGGATGTCGGCCGGGGAGCCCGAGATGTAGATGCCCCTGGCCCGGTTGCCCAGGATCGCCTGCAGGCGCTGGACCCGGCCAGCCGCGTTGTTCACCGCCTTCTGCGCGTAGACGCTGCGAAGGTGCGCCGCGAGCCGCTGGTCGCCGGCCGCCTTCAGCTCGTGCTCGGCCTGGTTCAGGGCCGCGTTGGCCTGCGCCACCGCCTTGGTGAGCTTCGCCTCACTGGCGTTGGCGTCGGCAAGGGCGGCCTTCAGCTCCTTGAGCGTGGTGGGGACGTCCGTGGATCGTCCCGCGCCGATGGCTCCGGCTTGGGGAAGGAGCATCGACGCCACGACGATGGCGCCGACGAACCGAAGCACCCGGACTGGTCTGGTGGGTGCCATTGTGCGACTGCGCTCCCTGAAGGGGGTTCGGGAACATCCGATCCGTGTCGGGGGGTCACGGACGGGTGAACGATACTTCACTGACCTGCCCGTTTGGCAAATCGGCCGGTCGGGGCGGCCCGTGCGGGGCCGCTGCGGCGGCGGGAACAGCCCCGCGTGCGGGCCGTTGCGGCGGCGGGACCGGCCCCGCGCCCGGGCCGTCCGTGGCATGCTCCTGGCATGGACAGCCCACGGCCCACCCTGCTGGTGCTCGACTCGCCGAGCATCGTGTACCGGGCGTTCTTCGCCCTGCCCAAGTCCATCGCCGACCCTGACGGCGTGCCCGTGAACGCGGTCCGCGGCTACCTCGACATGTTCTCCCGCCTGCTGATCGACCACCGCCCGGGCGCCGTCCTGCACGTCCTGGACGCCGACTGGCGCCCGCAGTGGCGGGTCGAGGCCTGGCCCGGCTACAAGGCCAGCCGCCCCGACGACCCACCGGAGCTGCCCGGCCAGGTCCCGGTGCTGCGCGCGGTGCTCGAGGCGGCCGGGCTGCCGGTCGCCGAGGCCCAGGGGTACGAGGCCGACGACGTCATCGGCACAGTCGCCGCGGCGGCCGGCCCCGACGAGCGCCTCGCGGTCGTCACCGGCGACCGGGACCTGCTCCAGGTGGTGCGCGACCCGGTCGCCTGGGTGCTGTTCCCGGTCAAGGGGACCTCGCAGCTCACCCGCTTCGACGAGGCGACCGTGGCCGCCCGGTACGGCGTCCCGCCCAGCCGCTACGTCGACTACGCCATCCTGCGCGGCGACCCGTCCGACGGCCTGCCCGGGATCGCCGGGGTCGGGGAGAAGACCGCCGCCAGGCTCGTCTCGGAGTTCGCCAGCCTGGACGAGCTGGTCGCTGGCCGCGGGCGGCTGGCGCCACGCCTGGCCAGCGCGCTCGAGGGCAGCGGCGAGTACCTCGCGGCGATGCGGCGGATCGTGCCGGTCGCCACCGACGTCGCCTGGACCGCCACCCCGTCCCACCCCCCCGACCGCGAGCGCCTCGACGCCCTGGCTGCGGCGCGCGGCCTCGAAGGCCCGGTCCGCCGCCTCAGGGCCGCGCTGGCCACCGCCGGCCTCGCCCCGACGGCCGGGCAGGGCGGTGCCTGACCGCCCCGGTCAGGTCCCGGGCGCCGAGCGGGACGGTGCCTGACCGCCCCGGTAGCGCCTGGCCGCGCCGGTCAGGTCCCGGGCAGGCCAGGCTGGGCGGCCGCTGGGTCCGGGGTGCCGGACGGCTGGACCACCCGGTCACGTCGAGGGCGACCACTCCGCTGAGGCGCGCACGCTTCTGCTGCTCGCCGCCGGGCTGCGGGAGTCGCGCTGGCCG
The DNA here is from genome assembly GCA_036000965.1 of Actinomycetes bacterium. Taxonomy (NCBI): domain Bacteria; kingdom Bacillati; phylum Actinomycetota; class Actinomycetes; species Actinomycetes bacterium. The sequence continues at coordinate 54,803 of DASYUT010000180.1, read as the reverse complement.
AGCAGGCGGTCGCCGCCGGCCGCCAAGACGCCTATGCCTAAGCAGCACCTCAGAAGTCCTGTCCGTAACTTGATGGGAAGGCCTTTGGTCGCTGGCCTCGGTTACGAGCAGAACGTCTGGTGACGTGCTTAGAGCCGGTCCCCGAGCGACAGCCGCCGGGCCGCCTCGGCCGCCCGGTCGCCCGCCTGCACCTTGCCGTAGCGGTCCAGCATCGCCCTGGAGTGCCAGCCGCCGAGGACCATGAGGTCACCCTCGTTGCCGCCGGCCGAGCGGAACTGGCTCGCCCAGGTGTGGCGGAACACGTGCGCGTGGAGGCCCGTCAGGCCAGCCAGCTCGCCGCGGCGTTCGAGCATCTTCTCCACCCCGCTGTCACTCAGCAGCGGGCGGCCCCGGCCGCCGAGCCACAAGGCGGGGGAGTCGGCGTAGGGGTGGCGGCGGCGCTCCCGGAGGTACCTGTCGAGCGCCCTGGCGGTCTTGACGCCGACGGGAACGGCGCGGTGCCGCGGCACCGCGCGGCGGGAGCCCTTGCCGGCAACGCAGACGATCCGGTCGGCGAGGTCGACGTCGGCCACCTGCAGGCCGGCCAGCTCGCTCCGGCGCAGGCCGCCGTCGGCGAACAGCAGGATCACCGCGGCGTCCCGCCGCGCCACGAAGTCCTGCCCGGCGCAGGTGGCGAGCAGGCGGCGGAGGTCCTCGACCGACAGGACCGGGGTCTCGGGGTCGCCCGCCGCGGGAGTGCGGATCCCTTGGGTGGCGTCCCGGGCCGCCTCGCCCTCCTCGACGAGGAAGCGCGCGAAGTGGCGGACGCCCGAGAACTCGGCGCGGGCGGTGGAGCTGGACGCGGTCTCGCGCCGGTGGACGAGCCAGTCGCGGATGTGGTCGCGCGTGAGCTCGGCCGGGCCGATGTCGGCTTGGCCCGTCTCAGTGAGCCAGGCGGCCAGGCTCGCGACCGCCTGCCGGTAGGACCGCACGGTCGAGTCCGAGTAGCCATCGGCGCGCAGGGCGAGCTCCCAGCTCGTGCCGAGGAGCGCGAACTCGGGGTGCGTCATGGCTTGTTGGCCACCTTGAGCAGGTAGTCGCCGTGGCACCGCCCACCCGCCGGGCACCAGCACGCCAGGTTCTGGCCAGCCAGGTGCCGGCGCACGGCGGCCGTCTGGTCGGGGTCGGCGTCGAGGTCCCGGCGGTGCAGGGCGAGCGCCTGCTCGAGGTCGTGGGTGACGCCGGGGCACGCGCGGCAGGGCTTCCCGACCCGGTGCGGGTTGCCCCACGGGCCGAGCTGGCGGGTGATGCCAACCGCACCCGGCGGGACGATCGGGTGGAACAGGTTGCCGCCGAGGCGGACACGGTGAGGGCGGGTCATGCCTTGATTATGCCGACTTTAAGCGCCGCGCTCAAGTCGCCTTGACCACCATCTCAGGGTTCTCGCTGCTCAGAAGCGATGCAATGGCGCGAGCACCCTGCACCGCGTAGTCCTGATAACAATTGTTCATCACTACGTGGACCTCGCGGGCCTCGTCGGCCAGGTGCTCGATGCGTGGCACCCATTCGCGCAGCTCCCGCTCGTCGTACAGGTAGCGGAAGCGGGGGCCGGCCGTGGGGCCCTTGTGCTTCCAGGCCTCGGGGTCGCGGCCGTGGAAGCGGACCACTGCAAGCTCGGGGCTGGTCGCCTCGGCCAGCCTCGGCATGGACGAGCGGAACCCCTGGGGCATGTCCACGCAGACCAGCGGCAGGCCCAGTTCGGCGAGCAGGCCGAGGGTGCGCTCGCGGTCCCGCTCGTCGGCCAGCCAGGTCCGATTGCGCAGCTCCACGCAGACCTGGTAGCCGGGCAGGCGGTCGCGGACCTTGCGCAGCTCCTCGCGGCTGGAGTGCCGGGGTCCGAACCACTCCGGGAATTGCAGCAGCACCGAGCCGAGCTTGCCGGCTGAGTCGAGCGGGAGCAGGGCGGCGTGGAAGCGCCGCCACGCCTCCTCGACCGCCTCCTCAGGTAGGTGGGAGGCGTACAGGCGCTGCTTGGCGCGGTGCTCGGGCTCGATCAGCTCGGCGAGGTCGTCGGGCAGCGCGTTGCGCCGGGTCGGGTGCCCGGTGAGCAGGCTGAACGCCTTGACGTTGAAGACGAAGCCGGGTGGGGTCCGATCCACCCACAGGCCAGCCTGCTCCTCCGAGGGCAGGTAGTAGTAGGTGGCGTCCACCTCGACGAGGGGGAACTGGGACGCGTAGAACCGCAGCCGGGCCTCGGCGCTCGAGGTCCCCTTCGGGTAGAAGCGCCCGGACTTGATGGGTCGGGTCGGTCCAGCCCGCCGTCCCCACGCGGATCGAGGCCGTGCTCGCCATGCCTGCCTCCTTTCCCGGCGCCCGAGCGGAACCGCACCGGTGCAGCCTACCCGCCGGCCGCCTGCCCGACCCGCGGGGGCGGTGTGGTCCCCGAGGACGCCACCAGGTACCGGTTCGGGTGACGGTGAGCAGGTTGCCGGGTTCGGGTGACGATCGGCGGTGATCCTGCTACCGTCGTCGTTTGTGAATGCGAGACGCTGCCCGAGATGCGGGACCGCGGTGCAGCCCGGCGGGACCGCGTGCGAGCGCTGCGAGCTACCCCTCGACGGCCCCGCGAAGGTCCGGTACAACCCGGCTGGTCTCGCGCTGCCAAGCCCCGTCCAGGGCCACGCGACCGTGATGGTCGCCGTGATCGCCGGCGTGCTGCTGCTCGGCATCACCGCCTGGTGGGCGGTGCACGGCGTCGGCCCGTTCCAGGGTCAGGTCGTCGGCCAGACCGTCGCCTCCGACCGCTCCACGGTCGTGCTCACCCTGCGGGTCACCAACCAGGGCAGCCGGCAGGGCCGGGCCCGCTGCCAGGTCACCGGGGTGGCGCCCAACGGGCAGCTCCGGTCGTCGGGAGTGCAGCTCAGCCCGGTGGTGGCGCCCCGCGGCAGCGTCGTGTTCGACCTGCCCGTGGCAGACCTCGGCGACTCCCACGACGTGCAGACGACCTGCGCCTGACCGGGCTTGACACACCCCGTGCCTTCACCTGGTGCTACGAGGCATGAACGGGCAGGTCCTCAAGGGCCACCTCGACCTGCTGCTGCTGGCTGCGGTGGGCGCCGGCCCGGCCACGGGGTATGCCATCGTCGAGCAGCTCCGCAGAGAACGCCGGACGCCTCCCGGCCCAGACAGTAGGCTGCCCTCCCGACACAAAGGAGGTCCGAGCGCATGGATGCCAGCCTGGCCCGCCGCATGTGGTGGGCGCTCGAGCCGTACCACGCGATGGTGTACTTCGCGCCCGAGGCGCGCGCCGCCTACGACGCCGCCGGCCTCAAGGGCGGCTGGATGGGCTACTTCGCCTCCCGCTCGGCGGCCATGGGGCCGGTGCCCGCCGAGGTCGTGGTGGCCACCTTCTACAGCTTCCACCCCAGGCTGGTGCACCGGGCCATCCCCGACGCCTGGACGCTGTCGTCCCCCGCGCGGGTCCTGGCCGCCCGCTACGGCGTCGCCGGGGCGGCGCTCGACCGGATGCTCGGCCCCACGACCGGCTCGGCGGAGCTGGCCGAGGCGGCCGGGCTCGCGCGCCGGGCCGCCGAGGGCTGCGACCCAGCCGGGCGACCGCTCCACGCCGGCCACGCGTCGCTGCCCTGGCCCGACGACCCCCACCTCACCCTCTGGCACGCCGCCACGCTGCTGCGCGAGTTCCGCGGCGACGGCCATGTCGCCACCCTGCTCGCGGCCGGTGTCGACGGCTGCGAGGCCCACGTCCTGATCACCGCCGCCGGTGCGGTGCCCGCCGAGCTGCTGCGCGCCTCCCGCGGGTGGCCCGAGGAGGAGTGGTCAGCCGCGGTGGAACGGCTGCGGGCACGCGCCTGGGTCGCCGGCGACGGCACCCTCACCCAGGAGGGGCGGGCCGCCCGGGCCAGCGTGGAGGCGCGCACCGACGAGCTGGCCATGGCACCCTGGCGCCACCTCGGCCCCGACGCCTGCGACCGCCTGGCCGAGCTGGTCGCCGCGCCGCGCGCCCGCATCCTGGACGCCGGCAGCTTCCCGTTCCCGAACCCCATCGGGCTGCCATCCGGGGCGAGCTGAGCCGGGTCCGCCGACCGACCCGACCTCGGCGGTTCAGCGACCTCCGTCCATCCCCGCCCGAGTGCTGATCACGACCCGGCCGGCGGGGTCCACGGCCAGGGAGCGGCGGCCAGCCAGCAGGTCGAGCAGCTCGGCGCCGACGAGGTCCCGGCGCCAGCCCTGCAGGGTGCGGACGGCCGGCTCGGGCATCCCGGCCCGGCGGGCGGCCGCCACGATCTGGGCCAGGTCGGCCCGCCCGGCGACCAGCTCGTAGGCCAGGCCCGCGTCGAGCGCCCGGGCCCGCACCAGCGCCTCGGCCAAGGCGATCACCGGCACGTCGGCATGGGTCGAGTCCAGCCGCTCGCCGTTCTCGGCCGGTAGCGGGTCGGCGGCCAGCCCGCGCGCGACCGCGGCCAGGATCGCGTCGCCCCGCCGCCGCAGCGTCGACGGCTGGATCCCGCGGATCTTCTCGAGCCCGGGCAGCCCTACCGGGCGGCGCTTGGCCACCTCCACCAGGGGTGCGTCAGCCAGGACGGTGCCGACCGGCCGGTCCTCGGCGGAGGCGGTCCGCTCCCGCCAGGCGGCCAGCTCGCGGGCGATCGCGCGCGCCGCCGGGCCGAGCGACGCCACCCGCGGCAGCCGCTGGTAGGCCGTGTCCGGGTCGCGCTCGTCGCTGGCTCCCTCCAGGCGGCGGCACTCCTCGAGCGCCCATTCCAGCCGCCCACTCGTCACCAGCCGCCGCCGCAGCGCGTCGGCCAGGGGCAGCAGGTGGGCGACGTCCTCGCGGGCGTAGGCCACCTGCTCGGGGGTGAGCGGCCGGACGTCCCAGCGGGTGAAGCTGGCCGACTTGGCCACCCGCAGGCCGAGCGCGTCGGCGAGCAGGCCACCGTAGCCGGTCTGGGCGCCGAATCCGGCGAAACCGGCCGCGACCTGGGTGTCGAAGATGCCGCGGAGCTCGGTGCCCCAGACCCGGCGGAGCAGGGCGACGTCCTGCCGGCCGGCGTGGACGACCACCTCGATCTCGGGGTCGGCGAGCACGCCGGCCAGCGGCGCCGGGTCCAGGCCACCGGCGAGCGGGTCGATCAGCTCCACCAGCGGCGTCCCCGAGCCGGCCGGGTCGGGGACCGCCACGCCGACCAGGCACAGCAGGGCCCGGTAGCGACCCTCGGACATGAACTCGGTGTCCAGCCCGATCCGCCCGGCTGCCCTGGCCGCGCCGGCCAGGGCAGCCGGGTCGAGCCGAGGAACCTCGCCTGCAGCGCGCGAGGCCCCCGCCGCCGAGCGCGACGTCCCCGCCGAGTGCGAGGCCCCCGCCGCCGAGTGCGAGGCCCCCGCCGCCGAGTGCGAGGCCCCTGCAGCCGAGGCGCTGGCGGCCGGTCGGGCCGCCGCGCTCACCGGCTCCCCCCGGGCAGGAGAACTCGCTCGCTCTCCCCGCTCAGGAGCGCTCACCCGCTTCCCCGGGCCGCCGCGCTCACCGGCTCCGCCCGGTCAGGAGATCCGCCACGTGTCCCCGCCGTGGAGCAGCTTGCCCAGGTCGCCGGCACCCTGCTTGGCGGTCGCCCGCTCGAGCTGGTCGGCCATGAGCTCGTCGTAGACCGGCCGCTCGATGTTGCGGAACACCCCGATCGGGGTCGGGCCCTTCGCTGCGTGGGACAGACGGCTCAGCATGAACGCCAGGCTCGGGTCCTCGTGGTGCTCGTCGTGGACCAGCAGGGCGTCCTCGCCGACCTCGGCCACCTCCACCAGCTCCACCGACCCCTGCGCGGTCAGGCGCACACCGTGCTCGCCGTCCCGGCCGAACCGGACCGGCTCGCCGTGCCGCAGCCGGATCTGGTTGTCCGGCTTGGTGTCGGCCTCCTTGAGCAGGTCGAACGCGCCGTCGTTGAAGATGTTGCAGTTCTGGTAGACCTCGATGAAGGCGGTGCCGCGGTGCGCCGCGGCCTTGCCCAGCACCTCGGTGAGGTGCTGGCGGTCGGAGTCGATCGACCGGGCCACGAACGTGGCCTCCGCCCCCAGGGCGACGCTCAGCGGGTTGAACGGCCAGTCCAGCGACCCCATCGGGGTCGACTTGGTGACCTTGCCCCGCTCGCTGGTGGGGGAGTACTGCCCCTTGGTGAGCCCGTAGATCTGGTTGTTGAACAGCAGGATCTTCAAGTTGACGTTGCGCCGCAGCGCATGGATCAGATGGTTGCCGCCGATCGACAGGGCGTCGCCGTCACCGGTGATGACCCAGACCGACAGGTCGGGACGGCTCACCGACAACCCGGTGGCGATCGCCGGGGCGCGGCCGTGGATCGAGTGCATCCCGTAGGTGTTCATGTAGTACGGGAACCGCGACGAGCAGCCGATGCCCGACACGAACACGATGCGCTCGCGCGGCACGCCCAGTGACGGCATGAAGCCCTGCACGGCCGCAAGGATGGCGTAGTCCCCGCAGCCCGGGCACCAGCGCACCTCCTGGTCGCTCTTGAAGTCCTTGGCGGTCAGCCTGCGCGGCTCCACCCCGCCCCCGTGGGCGAGCCGCACCGCGCCGTTGGTGGTGCCGGTCACGGTAGCGGTGCCGGCCTGCTGGTTGGTGACGGTCATGAACGGTCGGCTCCTTCGAGCATCTCAACGATCACGTGCTCGAGCTCCTCAGCCTTGAGCGGCAGCCCGCGGACGCGGTTGTAGCCCGTCGCGTCGACCAGGAACTCGGCCCGGACCAGCATGCGGAGCTGCCCCATGTTCATCTCGGGGATCAGCACCTGGTCGTAGCGGCGCAGCACCTCGCCGGTGTTGGCCGGGAACGGGTTCAGGTGACGCAGGTGGGCCTGGTCCACCTGCAGGCCCTGGGCGCGCACCTGGCGCACCGCCGCCCCGATCGGGCCGTACGTCGACCCCCACCCGAGCACCAGCAGCCGTGCGTCCTCCTGATGGTCCACCTCCAGCGGCGGGATGTCCGTGGCGATCCCGGCCACCTTGGCGGCACGCAGCTGCACCATGCGGTCATGGTTCTCGGGGTCGTAGGAGATCGTGCCGGTCCCGTCCGCCTTCTCGAGCCCGCCGATGCGGTGCTCAAGCCCCGGCGTACCCGGGACCGCCCACGGGCGGGCCAGCGTCCGCTCGTCCCGCAGGTAGGGCCAGTAGTCGTCGCCGTGGTTCGGCTCGGTCGCGAACGCCACCGAGATGTCGGGCAGCGACGCCACGTCCGGGATCAGCCACGGCTCCGACCCGTTGCCCAGGTAGCCGTCGGACAGCAGGACCACCGGGGTGCGGTACTTCAACGCGATCCGGGCCGCCTCGATGGCGGCGTGGAAGCAGTCGCTCGGGGTGGCCGCGGCCACCACCGGGACCGGCGCCTCGCCGTTGCGCCCGAACATCACCTGGAGCAGGTCGGCCTGCTCGGTCTTGGTCGGCAGCCCGGTCGAGGGCCCACCCCGCTGGATGTCGACCACCAGCAGCGGCAGCTCCAGCGAGACCGCCAGCCCGATCGTCTCGGCCTTCAGCGCGATCCCAGGCCCGCTCGACGTGGTCACCCCCAGCGACCCGCCGAACGCCGCGCCCAGGGCGGCGCCAACTCCCGCGATCTCGTCCTCGGCCTGGAAGGTGCGCACCCCGAAGTGCTTGTGGCGCGACAGCTCGTGCAGGATGTCGGACGCCGGGGTGATCGGGTAGGCACCCAGGAACAGCGGCAGACCCGACAGCCTGCTCGCCGCGATCAGCCCATAGGACAGCGCCAGGTTGCCGGAGATGTTGCGGTAGGTCCCCTTGGCCAGCGGCGCCGGCCGCACCTCGTAGGACACCGCGAACGTCTCGGTGGTCTCCCCGAAGTGGTAACCCGCCTTGAACGCGCGCACGTTCGCCTTGGCGATCACCGGCCGGGACGCGAACTTCCTCTCCAGGAACGCGATCGTCGACTCGGTCGGTCGGTGGTACAACCACGACATCAGGCCGAGGGCGAACATGTTCTTCGCCCGCTCAGCCTCCTTCTTCGTGACGTCGAATTCCTTGAGCGCCTCGGTGGTCATCGAGGTCAGCGCGACCGCGTGAACGGCGTAGTCGCCCAGCGTGCCGTCGTCCAGCGGGTTCGACGCATACCCGGCCTTTTCCAGGTTGCGCGTGGTGAATGCATCGGTGTTGACAATGATCGTGGCGCCTTTCGGCACGTCGCGCAGGTTCGCCTTGAGCGCCGCCGGGTTCATCGCGACCAGCACGTTGGGCGCGTCCCCGGGAGTCAGGATGTCGTAGTTGGCGAAGTGGACCTGGAACCCGCTCACCCCGGCGATCGAGCCGGCCGGGGCGCGGATCTCGGCCGGGAAGTCGGGCAGGGTGGACAGGTCGTTGCCGAATGCTGCGGTCTCGCTGGTGAAGCGGTCTCCAGTGAGCTGCATGCCGTCACCGGAGTCGCCGGCGAAGCGAATCGTGACGCGATCCAGTACCTGGACCGGCTTGGACATAACTCCCTCGTTTCGAGAACACGGACGGTCGGTGAACCAGACCGCGCGCCGAGCTCGAAACCGCCCAAGGCCGGGCGTCAACTGGCCCCAGAGGCTGGGACCCGGGTACGGGCCACCCACAAGGATATACCTCTCAGGATTCATGTTCCCGCCGTGCGCGGCCAGACCCCACCATGCGTGGCAATGGTGCCGAAATGCGGGACTGCCGGGTTCGCACCACCCCGAGGGAGCCCGGTCGGGTGGCGCGAGCCGGGTCGGCAGGGCAGGATCGCGGTGGCAGCATCCCCGACCTGACGGAGTGACACGTGAGCGACCAGGCCATCGAGGACGTCGCCCCCGCGCGAGGGGAGGTCGGCATGGACCGTCCGGCAACCGGGGAGCTGCCCCCTGGCGTGACCGCCTCCGAGCAGATCACCCGCGAGGAGCTGCAGCTCGCGACCCGTAACCACGGCATGCCGCTGGAGGCGCTGCGCTGGCCGGTGACCCCGGTCGGGCTGCACTACCTGCTGGTCCACTACGACGTACCGGTGGTCGACCCGGCCACGTGGCGGCTCGAGCTGGGCGGGAGGGTGAGCCGGGCCCGCTCGTTCACCCTCGACGAGCTCCGGGCCCGCCAAGCGGTGACCCGCCTGGTGACGATGGAGTGCGCCGGCAACGGCCGGGCCCGGTTGTCGCCCCGTGCGGTGAGCCAGCCGTGGCTGCTGGAGGCGGTGGGAACGGCGGAGTGGACCGGGACGCCGCTGTGGCCGCTGCTGGAGCAGGCCGGTGTGGCCGACGACGCGGTCGAGGTGGTGTTCAGCGGGCTCGACCGGGGGGTGGAGGGCGGGGTCGAGCAGCATTACGAGCGCAGCCTCCCGCTCGCCGAGGCGCGGCGCGCCGACGTGCTGCTCGCCTGGGCCGTCAACGGGCAGCCGCTGCCACCTCAGCACGGCTTCCCGCTGCGCCTGCTGGTCCCCGGCTGGTATGGCATGACGAGCGTGAAGTGGCTGTCGCGGGTCACGGTCAGCGCCGAGCCGTTCCTCGGCTACCAGCAGGTCCGTGCCTACCGGTACCGCCGCGCCGCCGACGACGGGGGCGAGCCGGTCACCCGGATCGCGCCCCGGTCGCTCATGGCGCCGCCGGGCATCCCGGACTTCCTGACCCGGCGGCGCTTCCTCGAGCCTGGGCCGTGCCGGCTGGAGGGCCGGGCCTGGTCGGGCTGGGGTCCGGTGGTGCGGGTGGAGGTCAGCGTCGACGGCGGGCGCACCTGGGACCCGGCCGAGCTGGCCGCGCCGCCCGCGCCCCATGCCTGGCAGGGGTGGTCCTACCGCTGGGAGCCGGCGGCGCCGGGCGACTACGAGCTGTGCTGCCGAGCCGCGGATGCGACCGGTCGGGAGCAGCCGGCCGAGCCTCCGTGGAATCTGGGCGGCTATGCCGGCAACCACCCCCAGCGGGTGCAGGTCACGGTGAGGTCCCCGGCCGGGCCGTGACCGGGCTGGTGAGGTGCGCCCGAGGACCGGTGGCTACGGGGGGAGGATCGCAGCGAGCTGGCGGGCGAGGCTGGCCTGGGTGAGCTCCCCGAGCTGGCGGGAGGCGAGGGTGCCGTCGCGGCGCACGAAGAACGTCTCCGGTAGTCCGGTGACGCCGTAGGCGGTCATGGTCGGGCCGGACGGGCCGGGGCCGGGATCGAGGCCGGTCGGCCAGGTGGCGCCGTGGCGGGCGGCGAACCGGCGGGCCGCGCCGGGCCGGTCGCTGGCCGCGAGCACGCCGACGAGCGCGAGCCCGTCCGCGCGGTGGGCGGCCCGGGCGTCGGCGAGCAGCGGGAGCTCCCTGGCGCAGGGCTTGCACCAGGAGGCCCAGAAGTTGACCACGACCGGCCGGCCCTTGAGCGCGGCCAGGCGCACGGTGCCGCCGTCCAGCGTGGTGAGCCGCAGGTCGGGCGCGTTCGTCCCGGCAGGGTAGGTCTGCACGGTGGGGACGGGGGAGAGGCGGGTGGCCGCGGCACCGGTGGACGGGTCCGGCCGCCGCTCCAGGGCGAGGACCGCGAACCCGGCGCCGACCGGGAGCAGCAGGACGGCCGCCAGGAGCGCGGGCCGCCTGGGCGGTCCCCACCGCCACCGCTTCGGCGGGGCGGTGCCGTCGGGCTCGGGCGGCGGGGCCACGGCCACCGGCTGGCTAGAGATAGTCGCGGTGGTAGGTGATGCCGTGCTCGCCGACCTGGATGACGCTGACCCCGGGCTGGTCGGTGACGCGCCGGCCGTCGCGCCGGAACGACCAGGTCCACTCGACGATCGCGGTGTGGTCGTCGGCGCCCATGCGCTTGACCTCGTAGCGCAGGCCCGGGTGTCCCTTGAGCAGGTCGTTGAGGTAGGCGCGGATGGCGTCGCGCCCCTCGTGGGGCGGGTTGGCCGGCTCGTAGTAGACGGCGTCGGGGGCGTAGGCGTCGGCCGCCCAGTCCGGGTCGCCGACCTCGAACGCCTCCCGGACCTGCTCGAAGTAGTTGGCCGGCCCGGGCGGCCCGGTGGGGACGGCCGGGGCGCCGCCGGGCGGGACCGCCACGCCGCGCTCGGCGCCGTGGGGGCCGCCGTGGAGCTTGGCCCGGGTGTCGACCGCGATCGCCCGGTACCACAGCGCGGTGGCGGCCAGGAACAGCAGCAGCCCCAGGGCGACACCCCACAGGCCGAGCAGCTTCACCTTGTCCCGGTACACCACCGCGGCCAGGATGACGGCGGCGGCCAGCGCGTAGACCGCCGGGGCGATGGTGGGCGGCATGTGGTGGATGAACCCGTGCTCGTCGGCCGCGCCGCGCTCCTGGCTGGCCGACCCGGGCAGCCCGGTGTCGGGCGCCGGGACCCGCCGCCGGTTGGCCGGGCTGGCCGTCCACAGCAGCGCACCGATGAACAGGCAGGCGATGAAGAACGCCATGAGCAGGGCGAACCCGGCTGGCTCAGGGTGTTGCCAGGCGAAGTAGTAGATGAGCCCGGCGGTGACGCCGAACGTCCCCATGAGGAAGAACAGGCGCGCGGCTGCGTTCACGGGTGCGGTCCTCGCTTGCTGGCTCAGGCTAGATGGTTCTCACTTGCTGGCTCAGGAGGTAGGCGGTCCTCGCCTACTGGCTCAGAAGGTAGATGGTGGTGACCAGGCCGAGCCACACGACGTCGACGAAGTGCCAGTAGTAGGAGGCCATCTCGACGGTGTCGTGGTACCGGGCGGTGAACTGGCCCGAGCGGGCCCGCAGCAGCACGATGAGGATGAACGCGGCGCCGCCGAACACGTGCGCCCCGTGGAACCCGGTGAGGGTGAAGAAGGTGGAGCCGAACACGCCGCTGCGCAGTGTCGTGCCCTCCGTGAACAGGATGTGGTACTCGTTGGCCTGGCCCATGAGGAAGAGGGCGCCGAGGACCAGGGTGATGGCCAGCCAGCGGACCAGCCACTTCTGGTCGTTCCTGCGGATGGCGAACACGCCGAGCTGCATCGTGACGCTCGAGGAGACCAGTACCGCGGTCAGCCCGAGCGCGTACAGCTTGTTCAGCTCGGGGGTGCCGGGCGGCGGCCACTCGGGCGCCGCGGTCCGGAGGGTGAAGTAGGCCCCGAACAGGCCGCCGAAGAACATGACCTCGGAGGCGATGAACAGCACCATACCGAGCAGGGAGGAGCTGATCCCGCCGGTGCGCTCGTGGCCGGGACCGGTCGGGGTCTCGCGGACTGCGGCGTCGGCTACGGCCATCAGCGTGCTCCAGTCGTGGTCGCGTCGGCGTGGACGGTCAGCTCGTCGGCGTGCTGGGCGTCGAACAGGGGCCGCTCGGAGTGGATCTCGGGCAGGCTGTCGAAGTTGTGGGCCGGCGGGGGCGAGGTCGTCCACCACTCGAGGGTGTTGGCGTCCCACGGGTTCTCCGGGTCGCGGTCCTTGCGGCGCAGCGTCAGCCAGACGTTGGCCAGGAACGGCGCGGTGGAGACCGCGATCAGCAGGGACCCGACGGTCTGGAGCTGGTTCAGCCCGGTCCAGTCGGTGAAGGGGATGTAGTCGGAGATGCGGCGGGGCATGCCGAGCAGGCCGAGCACGTGCATCGGCATGAAGGTCAGGTTGAAGCCGATCATCTGGAGCCAGAAGTGCAGCTTCCCAAGGCCCTCGTTCAGGCGCTTGCCGGTGAACTTGGGGAACCAGTAGTACATCCCCGCGTACACGGCGAACACGCTGCCGCCGAACAGCACGTAGTGGATGTGGGCGATCACCCAGTAGGTGTCGTGGAGGGCGAAGTCGACCGGCGGGGAGGCCAGGAACACGCCGTCGATCCCGCCGATCAGGAACATGGAGAGGAACCCGAACGCGAACAGGTTCGCGGTCGTGAACCAGATCTTGCCCTTCCACAGGGTGGCGATCCAGTTGAAGAACTTCACCCCGGTGGGGACCGCGATCAGGAAGGTCATGATGCTGAAGAACGGCAGCAGCACCGTGCCGGTGGTGAACATGTGGTGGGCCCAGACGCTGAACCCGAGCGCGCCGATGCCGGCGGTGGCGAACACGAACGCCTTGTAGCCGAACAGCGGCTTGCGCGAGAACACGGGCAGGACCTCGGAGATGATGCCCATGCCGGGCAGCACCATCACGTACACGGCGGGGTGGGAGTAGAACCAGAAGACGTTCTGCCACAGCACCGTGATGCCGCCCTTGGCCGGGTCGAAGAACGACCCGCCGAGGTTCCGGTCGATCAGCAGCATCACCAGCGCGCTGGCGATCACCGGGGTGGCGAGCAGCACCAGCAGCGAGGTGACCAGCATCGTCCAGGTGAACAGGGGCATCCGGAACATCGTCATGCCGGGCGCCCGCATGTTGAAGATGGTGGTGAGGAAGTTGACCCCCCCGAGGATCGACGAGGTGCCGATCAGCAGCAGCGCCACGATCCACAGGTCGGTGCCGACGCCGGTGCCGCAGGGCTGCAGCGACACGGTCGGGTACTCGGTCCAGCCGGCGCAGGCCGCCCCGCCGGTGAGGTAGCCGGAGAACAGGATGATCCCGGCCAGTGGCAGCATCCAGAACGACAGCGCGTTGACCCGCGGGAACGCCATGTCGAGGGCGCCGATCTGCAGCGGCACGATGTAGTTCCCGAAGCCGGCCAGGATCGGGATGACGAACAGGAAGATCATCGTCGTCCCGTGCATGGTGAACAGCTCGTTGTACTGCTGCTCGGCGAAGTACTGGGTACCCGGCTCGGCCAGCTCGACGCGGATGAACACCGCCAGCAGGCCCGCCACCGAGAACCAGAAGAACGAGTTCACCAGGTACATGATCCCGATCTTCTTGTGGTCGGTGGTGGTCAGCCACTCCATGATCGGGTGGCGCTGCGGGCTGATCCCGTACGAGCCGGCAGGGCCTGCCTCCGGCCGCGCCTCAGTGATGGCCATCGGAACTCCTTGCAGCCCTGGTCGAGGCGGTATCCCTACTTGACAACGAGCTTGCCTTGCATCGCCGTCGGGTGGACATCGCAATGATAGAAGTAGTTCCCCTTGGAGAGTGCAGGAACCTGGTAGGTGACGGTCTTGGGGCCGTTGAAGACCTGACCCCGGAACACGTTGGGCGCCTGGGCGTTCCCACCCTTGAAGAAGGCGACGTTGTGGGGCACGTTCTCCTGGTTGTCGAACTTGAGCTGGACTGCCTGGCCGGCCTTGGCGGCCAGGCAGTCCTTGTCGAAGGCGACGTTCTTGGCCGCGATCTGGCCCGGGGTGGGGTCGTTGGGGCAGCCGCTCTCCGCCTGCTTGACCGACTTGGCGATCCAGTCCCGGTACTCGGCCACGGACACCGCCTTGACCGTGAAGTGCATGGCGTTGTGCTGCAGGCCGCAGAACTGGGCGCACTGCCCGGAGTAGCTGCCCGGCTTGTCGATGGTGACCTCGAAGCTGTTGGTGCGGCCCGGGATGGCGTCGCGCTTGAACAGGAACTGGGGGATGTAGAAGGCGTGGATGACGTCCCTGGCCTGCAGGTTGAAATGGATCTTCTGACCGACCGGGAGGTAGATCGTGGGTGGCCGCGCGATGGTGCCCCTGAGGGTCAGGTCCTGGGGCGGCTGGCCCTCCTCGACGCGCACCTTCTCGCCCTGGAAGGTGAACTGCCACTGCCACTGGAACCCGGTGACGTTGACGGTCACGTCGGGGTTCTTGGACTGGGCGTCGACCTTCTGAAGGACCTGCCAGGAGAGCCAGAACAGGGTCGCCACGATCAGCAGCGGGACCACCGTCCAGGCGATCTCGAGCATGTTGTTGCCGTGGAACTGGGGCGGGAGCTGGTCGTCGGTGCGCCGGTAGCGGAACGCGGCCCACAGGATCGCTCCCTCGACCAGCACGAAGATGATCGCGGCGACCACGAACAGGAGGTTGTAGAGGTTGTAGACGTGCTTCGACTGCTCGGTGACCCCCGGGTACGACCCGCAACCGGCCAGGACCATGATGCCGGCCAGTACCAGTGCCGCGGTCCTGGCCCGGTGCCCGGCTCGGTGCTGCGCGCGTCGCATCTGGACTCGGTCGCCTCGCTTCCTTGGGGTCCCGGATGGCTGCCTGCCCGGGTGCTCGGGGCCGGCGCGCCATGGCATACGGTGAATCTAGCGGCGGTTCGGACCGCTCACAAGTCGATCCGCGCTTGTGAACAAGTGCCTCTGCCTGCGCGTTTGCTACTCTACCGGCATCCGGGGCCGGTCGCGCGCGGGCCGCGTTCGGATATCGGCGCGCGCGCGCCGATTGACGCCCGATCGGCGGGGTGAGAAACCATCCCCCGAGCAACCCTGGCGCCGCGAGGAGCAGCGGATGGCCGACGACCGCGGGGACGACCGCGGGGACGACCGCGGACCGAACCGCCCCTGGACTTCACCTGGGCGGCCGGCCCCGGGACCGGACGAGCCGTGGAGCTGGGCCGCCCCGGGCACCCTGCCGGACCCCGACGTGCCGACCGAGCCGCTGGGCCGCCCGGGCGACCCCGGTTGGCCCGATCCGGGCCTGCCGGGCTACCCCGGTTGGCCCGACCCGGGCCGGCCGGGCGATCCCCGCTGGCCCGACCACGGCTGGATGGGTGATCCGGGCTCGCCCGACCACGGCTGGGCGGGCGCCGCAGGCTGGCGCGCACACGATCCTGCGGCGCCCACCACCGCCCTGCCCCGCCCGGCCTGGGGGCAGCCCCTGCCGGACGACTCGTGGCTGGCCGCGCCGCCAAGGCGCTCGCCGGGCCGGACCGCGGTGCTGGTGATCGTCGTCCTGGTCGGGGTGCTCGTGGTCGGCTCTCTGGCCAGCGTCGGGGCCTACAGCCTGCTCCGGGAGAGCGGCCCGACCCCCGCGGCCGCACCGCCCACGACCACGCCAACCATCGTCACGGAGCCGGCCGTCACCGAGCCGAGCGAGTCGCCGCCGGCCAGCGGGGCGCCCACCACCGGGGCGGGCGAGAAGGTCGGGCTCGGCGACGTCCGTACCGGGGACTGCTACAACGAGCCCGAGGGGGCCGGCGACAGCGTCGCCACCGTCGACGTCGTGCCCTGCCAGCAGCCCCACGACGCCGAGGTGTACGCGATCGTCCCGGTCAACAGCAGGCGGCTGCCCAGCGACGACGCCCTCGACGAGCTTGGTGACCGGGTCTGCGCGGCCAGGTTCCGGCCTTACGTGGGCGTGCCACTGCGCGACTCCACCCTCGACTTCACCTTCTTCACCCCGACCCGGGAGTCCTGGGAGGCAGGGGACCGGACCATCATCTGCGCACTCGGCGACCCGGACAGCGACCCGGTCGAGGGCTCGATGCGCGGCACGCGCCGGTAGGCGGGGGTGGCTGTCCCGGCTGGGCGTCGTGAAAATGGGGCCATGCGCCCATCCCCGTTGCGCCGCGCCGTCCCGGCCGTGCTCGCCGCCGGCCTGGTGCTCCTACCCACCCCAGCGCTCGCCCTCAACCAGGTGCAGCCCGAACCCCGGTTCCCCGAAGTGCTGCTCGCCTGGCAGGCCGACCCGCTGTTCCTCGCCCTGCTCGCCGGCTCGGCAGCGCTCTACCTGCTCGGGGTGCGCCGGGTGGCCGAGCTGCATCCGCGCAACCCGTGGCGGCCGGCCCGCACCGGCGCATTCCTGGCCGGGCTGGCCGTGCTCGCGGTCGCGCTGCTGTCGCCGGTCGCCACCTACGACGGGACGCTGTTCTCGGTCCACATGGTCCAGCACCTGCTGCTCACCATGGTGGCCGCGCCCCTGCTGGTGCTCGGCACGCCGGTCAGCCTGCTGGTGCGGGCGGTCGGGCGGCGCGGCCACCGCAAGGTGATGCGGGTGCTGCACTCGGCCCCGGTCAGGCTGCTCACCCACCCGCTGCTCGCCTGGGTGGGGTTCGCGGCGGTCATGTGGGGGACGCACTTCTCAGGGATCTACCAGGCGGCCCTGGAGAACGATGCCGTGCACGTGGCTGAGCACCTGCTCTACCTGGTCGCCGCGGTGCTGTTCTGGTGGCCGGCGATCGGCCTGGACCCGAGCCGCTGGCGCATGCCCCATCCGCTGCGCGTCGGCTACGTGTTCATGCAAGGGCCGGTGAACACGTTCCTGGCCCTGGCCCTCTACTCGAGCGGCCGCATCCTCTACCCCCACTACGCCAGCGGGCGGACCTGGGGGCCGAGCCCCCTGGACGACCAGCACCTCGGCGGGGCGATCATGTGGGTCGCTGGCGACCTGCTGCTGCTGGTCGCCACGGGGCTGGCGATCGCGGCCTGGATGCGCAACGAGGACCGGGTGACCGCCCGGGTCGACGCCGAGCTGGCCGCCCAGCGCGCGGCCCGGCGGGCCGCGGCGGCCGCCGCGGGCGGACCCCCGCCGCCCCAGCCCGACCACCAGAGCCCGGTGGCGGGAGAGCGCCACAGACCGGCCGGCTGAGCGGGAGCCAGAGCCGGGGCGGGCGGGAGCAGGAGCATGAGCCGGGCGGGAGCATGAGCAGGAGCGGGAGCAGGAGCCGGGGCGGGAGCGTGAACCGGAGCGAGAACCGGAACCGGAGCATGAGCCGGGTGGGAGCGTGAGCCGGGTGGGAGCGTGACGCAGCCAGAGCCGAAGCGTGAGCGTGAGCCAGACGCCGAAGAGCGGACCCAGGACGGTCGGCCAATCTGGCCAGGGCGGCCCGCGGACCCGGACCGTTCGGGTCAGCCGCGGACCCGCACCACCGCGTCGACCGCCATGGCCGCGAACAGCAGCGCCAGGTAGCGGTTGGAGAAGCTGAACAGCCGGATCGCCCGCTGCCCGGACGCGTCGCGCCAGAGCTGGGCCGCGCGCCACACGAACACCCCGCCCAGGGTCAGGGCGGCCACCAGGTAGATCGTGCCCATCTGCCCGGCCGGGTAGAGCAGCAGCGTGACTGCGACCAGCAGCAGGGTGTAGTACAGGATCTGGTGCGAGGTCTCCCGGGGGCCGCGCACGACCGGCAGCATCGGCACCCCGGCAGCCGCGTAGTCCTCCCGGTACTTCAGCGACAGCGCCCAGAAGTGGGGCGGCGTCCAGTAGAAGATGATCGCGAACAACACCAGCGCCGGGATCTCGATGGTGCCGGTCACCGCCGACCAGCCGACCAGCACGGGCACCGCCCCGGCGGCCCCGCCGATGACGATGTTCTGGGTCGAGCGCCGCTTCAGCCCGATCGTGTAGACGAACACGTAGAACAGGATCGCCGCGGTGGCCAGGGCCGCGCTGAGCAGGTTCACCGTGGCCCACAGCCATACGAAGCCGGCTACGCCGAGCACCACACCGAAGCGCAGCGCGTCAGCCGGGTCGACCCGGTGGGTGGGCAGCGGCCGGCGCGCGGTGCGCGCCATCACCTGGTCGATGTCGCGGTCGAGGTAGCAGTTGATCGTGTTGGCGCTGGCGGCCGACAGCGAGCCGCCGACCAGGGTCGCCAGGATCAGCCAGGGAGACGGCACCCCGCGCTCGGCGATGAACATGGTGGGGACGGTGGTCACCAGCAGCAGCTCGATGATGCGCGGCTTGGTGAGCAGGAAGTAGGCACCCGCCGCCTCCCTGGCGGTGCGGCGCGGGGCCGGCTCAGACTCGGCCGGGTCGCGCCTGCCGCCACCGGTGAACCGGTCGGCGTGCAGCACCAGCATGAACATCACGCCCCAGAGGAGGCTGCCGACGGCCAGGTGGGGCACCACGGTCAGGGCCGAGAGCCGGTCCCACACGTTCGCGATCCCGAGCCCGATCTGCACGGCCACCAGCCCACTCGCGTAGCCGGCCAGCCGGGTGACGGTCGGGTGCATCCACTGGGTCCTGCGTGCCCGCAGCCAGATGAGGACGACGATCGCGCCGACGACCATGGCGAAGCCGCGGTGCAAGACCTGGAGCTTCGCCGTGGTCAGGGTCAGGTCGGGGACCAGCTGCCCGTTCATGAGGGGGAAGTCGGGGAACGCCAGCCCGGCATCGTGGCCGGTCACTGTCGACCCGACGAGCATCTGCATGTAGACCAAGCCGGCCCCGACCATGGTGAGGCGCGCGAATCGCCTGGACCGCGACCCACCTGAGGCGCGCGAGGCCCCCTCACCTGAGGCGGCCCCGTCCGGAGCGGGACCGGAAGGAGATGAACTCGAGCAGGGCGAGCAAGGCGAGCGCGGTGGCCAGGTGCAGGGTCACCGAGTCAGCCTCGAGCTTGCGCCAGACCACGATGGCGCCGAGCAGCGCCTGGCCGAGCACCAGCGCCACGGCGCCCACGGCGGCCCAGCGGATGCTGCGGGCCTGGCCGGTGCGCCAGGCGGCCACCGCCAGGACCGTCACCAGCACGATGATCACCGACGCGACCAGCCGGTGGGAGTGTTCGATCCAGGCGTGGAGCTCGGCCGGGGGCACCAGCTTGCCGAAGCAGCGGGGCCAGTCGGGGCAGCCGAGGCCCGAGTCGGTCGCCCGGACCAGCCCCCCCACGGCGATGAGGATGAACGTCGCCGCCGTGGTGGCGGCGGCGAGGCGCTGGAACCGGGTCACCGTTCTCCTGAGAGCGTGAGTGGGGAGCGTGACGATGCTACCAAACCCGCGCACCCGCGCGGCTGGCTCGCCTACGTCACGCGCTGGCCTTGGCGACGAGCGGCTGACCGGCGCATTCCCCCGGGCGACCGGCGGCTGACCGGCGCATCTCCCTCTGACCGGCGCATCCCCCCACGACCCTCACCAAAGGCGAGCGGCCCCCGCCGGGGGGGCCGGGCGGGGGCCGCTCACGCCTGTGAGGCGGACTGTCTACACGGATAGAGCGATCCGTGTGTTCCTCGCGTTACAGCAGGATGAATCTCCTGCTGAGAACGTCCTGATCTGCCGGGGCCGCCGGGGCTGCCGATGGCCGTTGACACCCGTCTTGTCCCTGCTGCTGGTGGTCCGTCTCCGAGGTGTTGGACGCCTCCAAGCCGCCGTGCCCCCCTGCTCAGGCCCCTGTGGACCGGCAACTGATCATGGAGACGGACCACTAGATGTCGTCCAGGCTGTAGCCCCGGTCCGGGGGCGCTGGCGGGCGGTCGGGGGGGTCTCCGGGCGGTCCCGGGGCGGCCTTGGCCTTGGCCTCGGCCGCGGCGATCTCGGCCTCCACCGCGGCCATTTGCGCGCACAGCCGCTCCACCTCGGCCCCGTCGGCCTGGTCGTGCTTGCGCGCCTGGTATACGGCCCGGCCGAGCTGGCGGGCGAGCTCGTTGAAGCGCCGGCGCCGGCGCAGGCCGTCCAGCCGGTCCTGCACCTGCTGGGCGCCCTGCTCGAGGCTGCGCTGGGCCTGCTCGGCCAGGTTCCTCACGTCGTCGACGAGTGCCATCGTCCCCTCCTGGTCGTGGACCGCGGTCCTGGCCCGCCCGCCTCGCGTGCGGGACGGGCGCGCCGCCATGTCATCCGGGGTCCCCGCCGAGCCACCTGGGTACCGGCCGGTCCGGGCCGCCACCGGCCCGGTCGGTGTCGGCCCTGGTGGGCGCCGCCGACTGCAGCAGCACCAGGCCGGCACCGGACAGCGTGGCCAGGACGGCCGGCTCGCCCCCGAGCACGCTGGCCAGCAGCTCGGGGCCGGGGAGAGCGCCGACCCGCTCGACGGTGATGCCGACGCCCTCCTGCACGGCGACCAGCCGGGCCGCGTCGACCTGCACCTCGCCGCCGAAGCGGCCCGGGTCGAGCTCGAGGAAGCTGCCGGCCGCCGCGACGAACAGCGAGCCGGTGCCGGCCAGGCCCTCGAGCTCGGGCTGGTCAGCCTCACGGTGCACCAGGCCGAGCAGGGTCGTGCCGAGGTCCGGGCCGATGGTGGCCTCGGCGACCACCAGGGCGCCCCTGGCGACCAGCCAGCCCCGACCGCCGTCGAGCCGCAGCTCGCGCAACTGGCCAGGGGACGGCGCGGCGAACGCGGCCAGGCCGCTCCCGCCCACCGCGGTCAGATGGTGGTAGGCCGGGCGCTCCCCGGCGAGCCGGCGCCTGCCCAGCCCGACGGCGGTGGTCACCGCCCTGCCCAGCACCCCCAGGACGTTCGGGCCGGCCGGGCCGGACAGCTGCACGCGCAGGCCGACGTTGGCGGTCTTCCATACCAGCCGCCCCGCCTCGCACCATGCCGTCTGTCCGGCGTCGAGCTGGACGACCACCGCGTGCGCGGTCGGGCCGGCGAGCTTGTGCGCGAGCATCGCCCTCGCCTCCGGGTCGAGCTGGCTGATCCTTCGACGCTACCGCTGGACCGCGGGCGAGGCAACGGGCAGACCGGGCAGATGGCCGCCCGGGCAGACGGGACAGATGGCCGCCCGGGCACACGGGGCAGATGGCCGCCCGGGCGCCGGGCCCGTGGGAGCCGCGTATACACTGCCCACGGCACCGGGCCATCGGCCTGGGAGGCCCGATCCCGATCGGATAGGGTTCGCGCATGGAGGAGACCACCGCGCCGCTCAGAGGCCTGGACCTCGGCGGTTCGGCCACCCCGCTGCCGGCCAACGGGTCCGAGCTGCGCACCGGCAACGGTCGCCTGGCCCCCTGGGTGTTCGACCTGCCAGTGGCCGAGCTGCGCGCTGGCTACCGGGCCGGCGTCTACTTCGACCGCACCCGGCGCATCCTGGCCGCCGAAGGGGCCGACACCCAGGTCACCATGCAGGTCTTCCAGCGCGACGACGGCGTGGTGGCGTGCGGGATCGACGAGGCGCTGGCGGTCCTCGCCCTGGGCGCCGGGGCGGCCGTGGACCAGTCCAAGATCGACGACGCGTTCGCCGAGTACCTGCGCGCCCGCAACCGGACCCGGCGGGCCCGGCTGCACGGCGGCCAGGGGTACCTGGACGCGGTCCGGGCCCAGGTCGAGACCGAGGTGACCCTCGACCGCCTGTGGCGGCCCGCGCGTGGCGAGCTGGAGGTGCGCGCGCTGCGGGACGGGGACCTGGTGACCGCCTGGGAGCCGGTGATCGAGATCACCGGGCCGTACCGGTTCTTCGCCCACCTCGAAAGCGTCTACCTGGGGGTCCTGGCCCGCCGCAGCCTGGTCGCGACCAACGTGCGCTGGGTCGTGGCCGCCGCCAACGGCAAGCCGGTGGTGTTCTTCGCCGACCGCTTCGACCACTGGGCGACCCAGGGGGGCGACGGCTACGCCGCGTTCATCGGCGGCGCCCAGGGGGTGGCGACCGACGCGCAGGCCGCCTGGTGGGGCGAGCGCGGGCTTGGCACGACCCCGCACGCGCTCATCGCCACCTTCGCCGGTGACACAGTGGCGGCCATGCGCGCGTTCGCCCGCCACATCCCCGACGTGCCCTTGGTCGCGCTGGTCGACTTCCACAACGACTGCGTGGGCACCTCGCTGGCCTGCGCCCGGGAGTTCGGCGAGCGGCTGTGGGGCGTGCGCCTGGACACCGCCGCCAACCTCGTCGACCGCTCCCTGTGGGACCAGATGGGCGACTTCCCGCCCACCGGGGTCAACCGGCAGCTGGTGTGGAACGTGCGGCGCGCGCTCGACGCCGAGGGGTTCGGGCACGTGCGGATCATCTGCTCGGGGGGGTTCACCGCCGAGCGGATCACCGCGTTCGAGCGCGAGGGCGTGCCGGTCGACTCCTACGGGGTCGGCTCCGCGCTGCTGAAGGGCTCGGGCGACTACACCGCCGACGTGGTGCTGCGCGAAGGCCAGCCGTGCGCGAAGGTGGGCCGGCGCTACCGGCCGTCGAGCCGCCTCGAGCCGGTCGACCTCGCCGTCCACGGCCGCTGACGCCTCGCCGTCCACGGCGGGTAACGCCTCGCCGTCCACGGCCGCTGACGCACCTCCGCTACCGTGGCCGGGCAACCGGCTGGCAGTCCGACGGCGAGGGAGGCGGCAGCGCATGCAGTTTCGCAACTTGGGCAGTGCGGGACCGGAGCTTTCGGTGGTGGGGGTCGGCGCCTGGGCGATCGGCGGCCCGTGGCGGTTCGGCTGGGGCCCACAGGACGACGACGAGTCGATCGCCGCGCTCCACCGGGCGTTCGACGCCGGCGTCAACTGGGTCGACACGGCCGCTGTGTACGGTTTCGGGCACTCCGAGGAGGTCGTCGGCCAGGTCCTGCGCGAGCTGGGCTCGGAGGTCCTGGTGGCCACCAAGTGCGGGCTGAACTGGTACGGCAACCCGGACCGGCGCACCCAGGGTGACCTGCGCCCGGAGTCCATCCGCTTCGAACTCGAGCAGAGCCTGAAGCGGCTCGGTACCGACCACGTCGACCTCTACCAGTTCCACTGGCCCGACCGAACCACCGGCACCCCGGTCGAGGAGTCATGGGGGACCATGGCCGAGCTGGTCGACGAGGGCAAGGTGCGCTACGCCGGGGTCTCCAACTTCGGCGTGGACCTGCTGGAACGCTGCGAGGCGGTCCGGCACGTCGACTCCGCGCAGCCGCCGTTCAGCCTGATCGACCGGTCCGCCGCGGAAGACGTGCTGCCGTGGTGCATCGAGCATGGCACCGCCGTGGTCTGCTACAGCCCGATGCAGTCGGGCCTGCTCACCGGCGCGTTCGACACAGAGCGGGTGCGGAACCTGCCCGAGGACGACTGGCGCCGGCGCAGCCCCGACTTCACCGAGCCGCGGCTGTCGGCCAACCTCGCCCTGGCCGACCGGCTCCGCCCGGTCGCCGAGCGCCACGGCGTAAGCGTGGCCGCGGTCGCGGTCGCCTGGGTGATCGCCCAGCCAGGGGTGACCGCGGCGATCGTCGGCACCAGACGGCCGTCGCAGGTCGACGGTTGGCTCCCGGCCGGGTCACTCACCCTCACCCGGCGCGACCTCGAGGAGATCCAGGCGGCCGTGCGCGAGACCAGCGCCGGGTCCGGCCCGGTCTGAGCCGGCTGGGGCGCTGGGGAGGGACACCCTGACGCCCGGGAAGGGCCGCCCGGACGCCAGGGAAGGGCCGCCCCCGGGCCTCGGGCGCTGCCCTTGCCTGGGCTGTCGCGCCGCCTGGACTCTACCCGCCGTAGCCGTACCCGCCGCTACTGCCGCCGCCGCTGCTGCCGCCGCCGCCGCTGCTGCCGGTGCTTGCCTGGGGCGCCTGCGTCTTGATAAGGCCGTTGGGACCGATCAGCCACCAGATGCCGCGCAAGCCCTGGCCCTTGGTCTGGCCCGCGGCCTGGTCGCCCGCGTAGTAGTAGAGCGGCCAGTTGCTGTACATCAGCTGCTGCTTGCCGTCGTCGCGGGCCTTGACCGCGAGCAGGGTCTGGTCGAGGCCCTGGCCGGCCTTGGCCTCGCCCTGGCTGACCAGCGGCGGCCAGGTCGTCGTGCACTGCAGGTAGCAGTGGGGCGTGCCGCCCTTGTCAGGCCCGAGCGCGTACAGCGTCCGGCCCTTGCCGTCGGTCAGGATCGGGCCGAACTTGGCCGACTTGGCGACCTTCACCCAGGTCGCCTTGGCCGCGGTGTAGCCCTGCGCCTGCCCGGCGGCCTGCCGGACCAGGCCGTTGGCGCCGACCACGTACCAGAGGCCCTTGAGGCTCTGGCCCTTGGTCTGGCCTGGCTCCTGATCGCCGGAGAAGTAGTAGAGCGGCCAGTTCTTGTAGGTCACCTGCTGCGTGCCGTCGCTGCGGGGGGAGAGGCCGAGCAGGGAGGGGTCCATGCCCTGGCCAGGGGTTGGGTTGCCCTGGGCGACCAGCGGCGGCCAGCTCTGCGAGCACTGGTCGTAGCAGGTGCTCGTGCCGCCATTGTCGGAGGCGAAGCCGTAGAGCGTGCGGCCCTGGGCGTCGGTCAGGATCGGGCCGAGCTGAGACTGGGCCAGCTTGAGGGCGGAGGCGGGGGTCGCCTCCGGGCCGGTGGTGGCCTGCGGCTGGCCGTACGGGTCCTCGCCGGACGTCTGCTTGGCCTTCCCGCCGCAGGCTGCCAGGACCAGCGCCAGCGCCGCGAGCACCGCGATGCCGACGACACGCGACTTCTGCATGCAAGTTCTCCTTGTGGGGGGACGAGAACCTTGGCTAACAGAACCCCGAACGAGCCCAGTCGGTTCCCGAGAACTTGCCAGTGCCCCGGACGGCCCCGAGCAGGCAGGCTCGGCACCCCGGGGAAGAGGGGTGCCGAGCCCGGCCCGCGCGCCCGCCCTCGAATCCTAGTCCCTACGAACTAGTCAGGAAAGCTCGGGGTGAGGACTCGCGGCACTCAGAGCTCCACGGTGCGGGCGGCAACCAGCTGGCCCTCGGAGAAGCCCTCGACCCGTACCAGCTCGGCGCCCGGGACCCCGGGGACGGTCACCGAGGCGCTTCCCCCGGGTGACGTCGACCGACGCGCGGGGCCGGTCGTCGACGTAGACGTCGGCCCGGTCGAGGCCGGCGACCGCGAGCTCGAGCACCAGCTCGCCGCCGGCGCCCAGGGTCGCCGTCACCTGGAGGGTGCGGGGCGGCAGCGCAGCGAGCAGTTCGCCGGCCTGCTCGAGCAGGTCGACATTGCCGTTCAGGACGTCGTTGCGGGTCATCCGGTGGCGTTGGTCGGGGACCACGCCAAGGTCCTCGACCGGCGTGCCGGCCACCGCCCCGACCCGCAGGGTGCGGCGGATCGCCACCCGCATGTTCGCTGCCTTGGGCAGGGCCTTGTAGGGCGAGCCGGACTCGGCCGTCGGCACCTCCAGCAGCGTCTTGAGCAGCCCCTGGGTCCACACGTTGGCGCCGCCGGCGCCGGTGTTGTCGTCCACGCCCAGGACCGGCCCGATGCCGTGGTCCTGGAACCCGGCGGCGAAGATGTCGGTGGCGGAGTAGCAGCGGGCGTCGGTGACCAGCACGACCGGGCCGTGGTAGCGCTGGCCGAGCGCGTTCGCGCCGTCCTCGGGGGTGATCGGGAAGGCCGCCGAAAACGTCGCGCCGGTCTCGGCGGCCTGGTCCATCGACGCGTACCAGGGCCCGAGGTCGATCTGGCCGGTCGGGTTGTCCTTGTGCTTGCGGCAGATGCGCAGGTTCAGCGGGGTGTTGATGAACTGGACGGGCTCGGGGACGATCCGGTGGGGCGTGAGCGCCTGCAGGGTGAACTCGCTGGCGTAGATGTGGCCGCCGCCGTTGCCGCGCACGTCCACGATCAGCCCGTTCTGGGGGAGCAGTCCCACGAGCCTGACGAACTCGGTCACGAAGGCGGCGGGGTCGTCCACGCTGAACGTGAAGATGCGGATGTGGCCGAAGGTGCCCGAGGCGGTCGCCACGGCGCGGGCCCGGAACACCCCGGGCATGCTGGTCGGCAGCTCCCCGGCGGCTCCTTGGGTGGCGAGCTCCGCGGGCTGGCCGGCCTGCTCCTGGGCCACCACCTGGGGGGCGAACAGCAGCTTCCTGGCCCGGCCGACCTCGTCGGCCCCGAGGTCGAGGCCGAGCGAGGTCGCGGTGATGGTGGCCTCGTCGGGGTCGGGCACAAGCGAGGGCAGGTTCTCGGTCACCAGCCACTGTTCCCGCAGCTCGTGCTCGGCGCCGTCGATCCCGACGTAGCTGACGGTCACCCACCGGCGGGTCACCGGCGGGAACAGCAACCACGGCGACCCGGGCAAGGACAGCAAGCCCGGCAAGGACCGCGGCAACGGCAAGCAAGGCGACGACCCGATGGACGGCGGCCACGATGACTGACGCGACGCCGGCACCAGGGCCACGATGACTGACGCGACGCCGGCACCCGCGCCGCGGGAGGGACGCGACGCGGCCCGGCAAGGGCTGTCGCCGGGCAGGGCGATCACAGGTACCTTGTAGTCCTCATGATCCAGCTCAACGACGTCCACTCGCTGGCTTGAAGCGCGGTCCAGACCGAACGTCTGCGGGTCTCGCAGCGCAGGGAGCAGCTCATCCGGGAGCTGGCCAGGCCAGTGCTCCTGGACCGCTGGCGTGCCCGGCTCGCGGGCCGGGCCGCCAGCCGCAGGAGCGCCGGCGCCCGCCGGGCCACCCCACCGGCGGCTGGCAGCCGAGGGGTTGGTAGCTAGCGAAGGCGTCGCCGGCACGAGCCGGTCTCCGAGGCGGATCACCCGCCCCGTCGGCGGATCACCGCCCCCGAGTCTGCGGGTCGCCCGCCCCCTCGTCTGCGGGTCGCCCGACCCGAGTCGGCGGTCGCCCGACCGAGTCGGCGGGGTCGCCTGACCGAGTCAAGGGAGTGTCGTCCATGCCCCGAGCCCCCCGTCGTTCCAACCCGGCCGTGCCGCTGCGGACCTACGTGCTGGACACCAACGTGCTCATCGCCGACCCGGAGGCGCTGACCCGCTTCCAGGAGCACGACGTGGTCGTCCCGCTCACGGTGGTCGAGGAGCTGGACAAGCTCAAGACGCGGCCGGACGAGACAGGGGTCACGGCCCGACGGGCGGTCCGGGCCCTCGAGGCGCTGCGCGAGCGGGGGAGCCTGGCCGAGGGCGTGGTCTCGCCGGGCGGCGGGCGGGTGCGGGTCGAGGTCAACCAGGTCGACCGGATGTCGCTGCCCGAGGGGCTGAGCGCCGACACGCCTGACAACCGCATCCTGGCCACCACCGCGAACCTGGCCAAGGAGCTCGGCGACGAGCGCGACGTGATCCTGGTCTCCAAGGACGCCAGCCTGCGGATCAAGGCCGAGGCGCTCAAGCTCGCGGCCGAGGAGTACCGCCACGAGCGGGTCGCGGTCGAGGAGGGCTACCTCGGGGTGGCCACCGTCGAGGTGGAGGGCGGGCTCGACGCCTACTACGCCAAGCGGGGCGGCGAGCTGGTGCCCGACGAGCCGCTGTTCGCCAACCAGTTCGTGGTGCTCCGCTCGGGCACCCAGAGCGCGCTCGGCCAGGTCCGGCGGACCGTGGAGGCGGGCGAGGCGGTGCAGCTCGCCCTGCTCGGGGAGGCGCCGGAGACGTTCGGGGTGCGGGCGCGGTCCAAGGAGCAGCACTTCGCCCTGCACCTGCTCCGCGACCCCAAGGTGCCGCTCGTCTCGCTGGCCGGCAACGCCGGCACTGGCAAGACCTACCTGGCGATCGCGTCCGGCTTGGAGGCGACCCTGGAAGCCGACGCCTACGACCGGGTCCTGGTGTTCCGGCCGGTGGTCCCGGTCGGCCGTCAGGACCTCGGCTTCCTGCCCGGGGACGTCGACGAGAAGATCTCCCCCTGGATGAAGGCCGTCCACGAAACGCTGGCCCAGCTCTTCCGGGGCTCCCACGACGCCGACCGGCGCGAGAGCTACACCCAGGACCTCGTCCAGGGGCTCCTGGACGACGGCACCGTGCAGCTCGAGCCGCTCACCTTCATCCGGGGCCGCACGTTCGTACGAACCTTCGCGATCCTCGACGAGGCCCAGAACGTGGAGTACGGGGTGCTCCGCTCGCTCGCGAGCCGGCTCGGGGAGGGCTCGAAGCTGGTCCTGTGCCACGACACGTCCCAGGTCGACCACCCCTACGTCGACCCCGACTCCGGCGTGGCCGCGCTGATCGCCCGGCTCAAGGGCGAGCCGTTGTTCGGCCATGTCACCTTGATCAAGGGCGAGCGCAGCCCGGTCGCGGAGCTGGTCGCCCGCAAGCTCTGAAGCGCACCGGCCCAGAGAGGAAGAACGGCATGAGCGACGAGACCACCGACGCCGGGCCTGGCCCGGTCGACCGCGAGCTGCTGGTCCGGGCCGAGCTGGCCCTGACCCAGCTCAACAACCGGCACGGGCTGTCGACCGACCAGTCGGCGACCCTCACCGCGATCCGCCTGCGGCTCGAGGGCAAGGAGCGGGCGTCGCTCGACGACCTGCTGACCGCCGGCCGCGACCTCGGCGGCCCCGACGCCCTCACCGACGCCCTGGGCCAGAAGCGCCATAGCCCGAGCTTCGACGACCTGGTTTCCAAGGCCGAGCGGCGCCCCAAGAAGAACCTGGACGACCTTCTGTAGACCTGTAGACGCCCTGTAGACGCCAGGTCGGTGAGCTCCGCCACGCGACCTCTCTGGGCTGGCGTTCCGCGGCAAGACGTCTCAGCCAATGCGGATGGCGGACGTCTCAGCCAATGCGGCCAGCTGGTGACCGGGCACGCCCGGCCCGCACCTGCCTAGCTGGTGACATGGGCACGCCCGGCCCGCACCTGCCGGGCCACGTCGTGGTCCGCCGTGGGTCGCGACCTTCGACCGTCAGTGCGACCCGTGGTGGTAGACGCCGAACACGTTCCCGGCCAGATCGCGGAAAGCACCCGTCTGCATGTGATCGTCGACCGCCATGGGCCCGTAGATCCGCCTGCCCCCGAGCTCCTCAGCCCGGGCCAGCGTCCCCTCGACGTCTGGCACGCTCGCGTAGACGGTTGCCCAGCGGGCCTCCTCGCCAGCGCCCAGACCCCCCTGGATGCCACGCCCGGCCCCAGTGTCCACCAGCCCGTAGCCCGGGGCGCCCTCATTGATCTTCCAGCCGAACAGCGCCGTATAGAAGGCTTGCGTCCGCGTGGCGTCAGCGCCCAGGACCTCGAACCAGTCGACCGGGGCCCCCGTACCCGCCGACGGGCCCTGTGGCGCGCCCTCCGCTGGCTCCTCGCCCTTGACCAGCCCGATCAACAAACCGTCGGGGTCGTTGAACATCGCGAAGGTCACCCTGCCTGGGATCTCGGTGACCGGCATCACGGTCTTGGCCCCAAGCGACTCGGCCTGGTCCAGGACGGCCTGGAGGTCGCCCGCCTCGACGTAGAACGTCGACCAGGGCTCGCCGGTCCGGCTCTTGCCGATCCCGCCGTTGATCCCACCACCGCCCTGGGTATCGACCAGGGCGTAGTTCGAGCCGGGGATCGTCTGCAGCCTCCATCCGAAGAGCTCCCCGTAGAACTTCACGAGCGGCTCGTGCTCCACGCCGCCCAGCTCGAAGTACACCACCGGATTGCCCATGTGTCGCTCCTTCCCTCGGCCTGCCCCTGCATCTGTACGACCCTCGGCCTGCCCCTGCATCTGTACAACGGGCGAGCCCTCAAGATTCGACACCAGGAACCGGCGCGGGGCCAGTGCGAGGCGCACGCCACGCCGATGTGGGCAAGTCCGGGAGGATGCCCCCAGTCATGGAACGTCGGTGACCGTCCCGTCGCCCGCGGAAACGCCGCCGGTCCCGCCCCGTGGGCACGGGGCGGGACCGGCGGCGTGAACGTGGCCCCTGCGCAGCGTCAACAGGTCATGCGGGGATCAGACGATGATTCGTCTGGCTCCGACCAGGCCTCTGGTGCGCATCTTCACCATCTTGACCGGGACGCCCCTCCGCGAGGCGTGGACCATCTTGCCACCGCCGACGTACAGGGCGACATGGCTGATCCGGCCCGATCCTCTGCTGTAGAAGAGGATGTCTCCTGGCAGGAGCTTGCGGACCGACACGCGCTTGCCATACCTCCACTGCATCCGCGAGCTGTGCGGGAGCCTGATGCCCACCGCCCGGTAGGAGGCGAGCACCAGCCCAGAGCAGTCATAGGCGCGCGGGCCAACGGCGCCCCAGCGGTACCGCTTGCCGATCGCCTGCTTGGCATAGGCGACCACGCGGCCCCGCTTGGCGGCCTTGCGGGCCGCCAGCGAGGACGCCGCGACGGCGGCGCGGGGCGCATGGACAGAGACAGCCACCGGCGCGGCCTGGGCCGGCGCGGTGGCTGTGGACGGGATCGCCAGCGCGCCAGCGAGCGCGGTTGCGGCGATCGAGCGGATCAGGACGTGTTTTGGGACATGCCAGGAACGCAGGGCATTCTGCACGAGCGTCGTACTCCTTGTTGTCTGTGAGCGCCTGACCCGGCCTTCTGGGGGATGGCTCGGGGTCGGGGGAAGGTGGCGCTTCGGCTGGCAGATGGCCATGGCCCGGTTACGGGCGGGTCACAAATTAACCTCAGCAACCGGGATTGGCCATTCCGACCGCAAACACCGCCTCGACGGCATCGGCGGATACTGCGCCTGAGCAGTGATGATGCGCGTTCCTAAGAATTTCATCCACAGGCCACCCAGAAGCGGACGAACCTGTCGATCCTAGTGACTCCCCTTCGAAGGGCTGCCGGTCGGCGCCTCGCCGGCATGGGATGTCACCGAAGCCTGGACGCCACGGGAGCCCGGCAGCCTGGACGCCACGGGAGCCCGGCAGCCTGGACGCCGTGGGAGCCCGGCAGCCTGGACGCCGTGGGAGCCCGGCGCCGGCCGGGCAGCCCTTGCCGGGGTCCTCACGAGCCTGGCTCAGCGACCAGCCCGGACGAGCCTGGCTCAGCGACCAGCCCGGATCGCGGCCACCTCGGCGACCACCGCGTCGCACTCGTCGTCGACGGTGTAGAAGTGCGGTCCCAGGCGCAGGCCGGCGCCCGGCCGGTAGTCGCAGGTGAAGCCACGCCGGATCAGCTCCTCGGTGGCCTTCTCGGCGCCGTCGAAGTCGACCACCACGCTGCCCCCGCGCCGGCGCACGTCGGCCGGGCCGCGCATCACCGCCCCCTGCTCGACGAACCCCTCGAGCAGCCGTGCAGTCTGATGCTGGGACTTCGCCCGGATCCCCGCCACCCCGGCCTCGGCCACGATCCGGTAGCCCTCGGCCGCCATCACGTGCGCCGCCACGTTGGGCGTGCCGGTCACGAAGCGGCCCGCCCCCGGGGCATGCCTGGTCGGGGCGGGCTCGAACGCGAACGGCGCCGCGTGGCCGAACCAGCCCACCGAGCGGGGGGCGAGCCGCTCGGCCACCTCGGGCCGGGCGTACAGGTAGCCGGTGCCCGGCCCGCCCAGCAGCCACTTCACCGACCCGCCGACCGCGAGGTCGACGCCGAGCGCGGCCAGGTCGACCGGGACGGTGCCGGCCGACTGGTAGGTGTCGAGCAGGACGAGCGCACCGACCTCGTGGGCGCGGGCCACGATCGGGGCCGGGTCGAGCAGGGCGGAGGACCGGAAGGCGACGTGGGTGACGGCGACCAACGCGGTCCGCTCGTCCACGGCGGCGGCGACCCGCTCGGGGTCGACGGTGAGCTGCCCGGACGGCACGACCACGACCTCGGCCCCGGCCATCTCCTGGGCCCGGTACAGGTAGTCGCAGGTGGAGAACTCGAGGTCGGTGGTGACGAGCCGGTTCCGGCGGCCGTGCCAGTCCACGCACGAGAGCACCTGGCCGGCCAGGACGGAGACGTTCGGGCCGAGCACGACCGACCCCTCGGGGGCGCCGAGCAGCCGCTCGAGGATCGCCGCGGTGGCCCGGACCTGCTCGAGCCAGCCCCTCCAGGCGCCCACCCCCTCGGCCGCCCACTCCTCGGCGAAGCGGGCCAGGGCGCCCGGGACCGAGTCGGGCATCGGCCCGAGGGTGTGGGCGGCGAGGTAGGGCGCACCGTCCAGGGTGGGGAAGCGGTGGCGCCAGGCCAGCAGGTCGTCGGCCACGTCATGCCCTCCTCGGCGGCTCGGGACGGTCCCCATCGTACGCACCGCGCGGGCCAGTCATCGGGGGACGGTCCCCATCGAACGCACCGCGCGGGCCAGTCATCGTAGGCACCGCGCGAGCCAGGTCGAGCGGCCCGCCACCGGGAGCGGGCGCCCGCCCGGTCGGTGGTCAGCGGGTGATCTCGCGGCCGGCGTAGACGGTGAAGCTGCGGGCGCCTGCCGCGCTCAGGCAACCGGTAGTACCCTGCCCGGCCATGGACAAGCGACTGCGGGCCCTGTGCGACCTGGCCGTGAGCGCCGTGCGCGAGAACGCCGGGCTGCACGAGTACGACGGGCGGATCCAGGATCTCTCCCCGGCCGGGGTGCGGGCCGGGCTGGCCCGGCTCGACAGGTCCTCGCCCGCCCCGGGCAGCGCGTCCTCACCCGCCCCGGGCAGCGCGTCCTCGCCCATCCCGGGCAGCGCGTCCTCGCCCATCCCGGGCAGCGTGTCCTCGCCCATCCCGGGCAGCGTGTCCTCGGCCGCCCCGGGCGGGCCGGGGCCGGGGTGGTCCGCCCACGACGAGGCGCACCTGGCCGCGTTCGAGGCCCTGGCCCGGGTCGAGCTGGGGGAGCTCGAGGAGCACCGCTGGAACCCGCTGCTGCACGTCGACGCCATGGACCTGTCCTGCTACGACCGGGAGTACGCACCGGCAGCAGCGCGGGCCGAGGCGCGCCGCCGCCACCTGGCCGCCTGGCCCGAGGCGGTCGACGCGGCCCGGGAGAGCCTGGACCGGGTGCCCCGGCCGGTCGCCGAGGCGCTGCTGCCGGCCGTGCGCGGGCTCGCGGCCGGGCTGGACCCGGCCGACCCGGTGGCCGCGGCCGCGATCGCTGCGCACGGCCGGCTCGTCGGCCATGTGGAGCGGGCGGCGACCGGCGGCGACCCCGACGCGGCCCTGGGCGGGCCGGCACTCCAGCGGCTCCTCGGCGTCGGGCAGGCCATCCCGGTCGACCTCGGCCGGCTGGAGGAGCGAGCCGACGCCGAACGCGACCGGCTGCGGGCGATGCTGGACGACGCCTGCGCCCGGCTCGCGCCCGGCCGCCCGACCGCGGCGGTGGTCGCCGGCCTGCTCCGCGACCATCCCGAGGCCGTCGGCGTGATGGAGGAGGCACAGGCGGTGACCGCCGAGGCGATCGCCTTCACCGCCGAGCACCGGCTCGTGCCCGACCTGGACGGCGAGTGCGTGGTCGGCCCGGCGCCGCCGTCGCGCCGCTGGGCGCTGGCGATGATGTCGTGGGCGGCGCCGTATGAGCCGGACGCGCCCTCGCGCTACTACATCACCCCGCCCGAGCCGGACTGGCCGGCCGAGGAGCAGGAGGACTGGCTGGCGGTGTTCAGCCGCTCGACCCTGCCCGCGATCACCGTGCACGAGGTCGCCCCCGGGCACTTCGCGCACGGGCGGAGCCTGCGCCGGGCCGAGGGTGACGTGCGCAGGACCCTGCACTCCCCGGCGTTCGTGGAGGGCTGGGCCCACTACGCCGAGGAGGTCTGCGTCGAGCTGGGGTTCCGGGACGGCGACCCGCGCTTCGCCGCCGGGGTGGCGCTCGAGGCGCTCACCCGGGTCACCCGGCTGGCCGTGTCGCTCGGGGTGCACCGCAGCTCGATGCCCATGGCCGATGCGGTGCGCCGGTTCGAGGCGGACGCGTTCGTGTACGGGCCGGCCGCGGCGGCCGAGGCGACCCGGGCCACCTACGACCCCACCTACGGCCGCTACACCTGGGGCAAGCTCGAGATCCTGCGCCTGCGCGAGCAGGCCCGCTCGGCCTGGGGCGGCGGCTACTCCACGCAGCGGTTCCATGCCGAGCTGCTGGCGCTTGGCGCCCCGCCCCTCGGCCTCATGGGCGACATCCTCGACGGGACCGGCCGGACGGGCTGAGCGGCGGCAGACCCGGCTGAGCGGCGGACCGGGCTGAGTGGCGCGGACCGGCACGGGACCTTCAGGACGCGCGCGCGGATGCCGAACCGGGTGAGCGACGGGGGGCCGGCGGGCATGGCCTGCTATGCAAGCCCCGCACCTGGTGCGACCATGGGCGGACCACCGTGTCACCGGTTGAGGAGACGCTGCCGTGACCGAGACCACCGAAGCCGTACGGGAGGACGAGGACGCGACCGAGCAGTCCAGCGAGGCGGCCGCCAGGGAGCGGGACCTGTTCGATCCTTACCTCTACCTGAACCGTGAGGTCTCCTGGCTGCAGTTCAACGACCGGGTGCTCGCGCTGGCCGGCGACCCGGACACGCCGCTGCTCGAGCGGCTGCGGTTCCTCGCCATCTTCGCCACCAACCTCGACGAGTTCTTCATGGTCCGCGTCGCCGGCCTGCGCGAGCAGGTGGAGGCGGGCATGGCCACCCGCGGGTCGGACGGCTGGACCCCGAGCGAGACCCTCGAGGCGATCGCCAAGCACATCGGGCCGTCGGTCGAGAACCAGGTGCGGATCTTCCTCGACGAGGTCCTGCCCGCCCTCGAGGCCGAGGGGATCCGCCTGGCCGACATGGAGGAGCTGGGCAAGCGCGACCTCGACTACCTGCGCGACTACTTCATGGACCAGGTCTTCCCAGTGCTCACCCCGCTCGCGGTCGACCCGAGCCACCCGTTCCCCTACATCTCCAACCTGTCGCTCTCCCTGGCCGTCACCGTCCGCGACCCGTCGAGCCGGCGCGACCGGTTCGCCCGGGTCAAGGTACCCGGCATCCTGCCCCGCTTCGTGCCGCTCGGGTACAGCAGCACCTTCGTGCCGCTCGAGCAGGTGGTCGTCTCCCACCTCGACCAGCTCTTCCCGGGCATGACCGTGGTCGAGGCGCACCCGTTCCGGGTGACCCGGGACGCCGACATCGAGCTGGCCGAGGACGAGGCCGACGACCTGCTGCTCGCGGTCGAGCAGGAGCTGCGGCGGCGGCGCTTCGGCGCCGTGGTGCGGCTCGAGGTGGCCGCGTCCATGCCCGAGCACGTCGTCCGGCTCCTGCAGCGTGAGCTGGAGGTCGACGACAGCGCCCTGGTCACCGTCGAGGGCCCGCTCAACCTCGGCGACCTCATGGGCCTGGCCGGCAGCGTGGACCGACCCGAGCTGGCCTACGAGCCGTGGGTGGGCACCACCCAGCCGCGGCTGCTGGCCACCGGCGAGGAGGGCGCCAACCTGTTTCGCACCATCCGCGAGGGCGACCTGCTGGTCCACCACCCCTACGACGCCTTCTCGAGCTCGGTGCAGCGCTTCATCGAGCAGGCCGCCGACGACCCGAACGTGCTCGCGATCAAGCAGACCCTGTACCGCACCGACGGCGACTCGCCGATCGTGTCGGCGCTCATCCACGCGGCTGAGACCGGCAAGCAGGTGGCGGTGCTGGTGGAGCTGAAGGCCCGCTTCGACGAGGCGTCCAACATCGGCTGGGCCCGCGCGCTCGAGCAGGCCGGCTGCCACGTCGCCTACGGCCTGGTCGGCCTGAAGACCCACTCCAAGGCCGCCCTGGTCGTCCGCCGCGAGGGCAGCGGCATCCGCCGCTACCTGCACATCGGGACCGGCAACTACAACGCCAAGACCGCGCGGCTGTACACCGACATGGGCCTGCTCTCCTGCGACGAGGACCTGGCCGCCGACCTGACCGACCTGTTCAACTCGCTGACCGGGTACGCGCGGCGGGTCCGCTACCGCAAGATCCTGGTCGCCCCGGACGGGCTGCGCGACCAGCTCATCGAGCGCATCCAGCGGACCGCCGAGCGGCACTCGAGCCGCCGGCCCGGCCGCATCGTGATGCAGATGAACTCGCTGGTCGACGCCGCCTGCATCCGGGCCCTGTACGCCGCCTCCCAGACCGGTGTGGAGATCGACCTGGTGGTCCGGGGGATCTGCCGGCTGCGTCCGGGCGTGCCCGGGGTGAGCGAGCACATCCGGGTGCGCTCGGTCATGGGCCGCTTCCTCGAGCACTCCCGGGTGTTCGTGTTCGGCAACGGCCGCGGCCGCGAGTACTACATCGGCTCGGCCGACCTGATGCCCCGCAACCTCGACCAGCGGGTCGAGGTCGTCACCCCGGTGGACGACCCCGACCTCACCAAGCGGCTGCAGGGCGTCCTCGACGTCATGCTGGCCGACAACGTCCAGGCCTGGGAGCTCGGCGAGGACGGCACCTGGTCGCAGCGGCGGCCGGTCGAGGAGGAGCAGCCGGTCGCCACCCACAAGGTGCTGCGCGAGCTCGCCCTCCGCCAAGGGGTGGAGGCCCGCCGGACGGGGCAGTAGCCCCGCCGGCCTGGTCTGGGCTCGCCGGCCCGGTCTGGGCCCACCCGGTCCTGTCCCGTCTGGGGCCCGCCGGCCCGTCTGGGGGCCACCCGGTCTCGTCTGCCACCCGCCGCCGCCGGCTGCGGCCGGCCCCCGGAGGCAGGTTGTGGACGCGCGGTCGGGGGCGCCCTCGCGGGGGTAGCCTTTGGAGCGAGCCTCACGCCGCTGCCCGCTCACCGACCATCAGCCCGAGGAGCCGCTGTGACCACCCAAGCCAGCGCGACCACCGAAGCCGCCCGAGGCGCCGACCTCGACCGCCTCGCCGTCGACACCCTCCGGGTGCTCGCCATGGACGCCATCCAGAAGGCCGGGGACGGCCACCCGGGCACGGCCATGGCGCTGGCCCCCGCCGCCTACGTGCTCTGGACCCGGTTCCTCACCTTCGACCCTGCCGACCCGGACTGGTTCGACCGCGACCGCTTCGTGCTCTCCAACGGGCACGCCTCCATCCTCCAGTACGCGGCGCTGCACCTGGTCGGCTACGACCTGACCATGGACGACCTGAAGCAGCAGCGGCAGTGGGGCTCGCGCACGCCCGGGCACCCCGAGCGCCACCTGACCCCAGGGGTCGAGGTCACCACCGGACCGCTCGGCCAGGGCGTGGGCAACTCGGTCGGGTTCGCGGCCGCCGAGCGGTTCCTGGCCGACCGCTACAACCGGGACGGGCACCGGGTGATCGACCACCG
The DNA here is from genome assembly GCA_036000965.1 of Actinomycetes bacterium. Classification (NCBI taxonomy): domain Bacteria; kingdom Bacillati; phylum Actinomycetota; class Actinomycetes; species Actinomycetes bacterium. The sequence goes on along the minus strand of DASYUT010000180.1, from coordinate 17,670 downwards.
GACCTGGGTGTTCGCCTCCGACGGCGACATGATGGAGGGCGTGGCCAGCGAGGCGTCCTCGATCGGCGGCTTCCTCAGGCTCGGCAAGCTCACCCTGCTGTACGACGACAACCACATCACCATCGACGGCCCGACCGAGATCGCCTTCGCCGAGGACGTCGAGGCCCGCTACCGGGCCTACGGCTGGCACACCCAGCATGTCGAGGACGCCAACGACCTAGAGGAGATCGCCGCCGCCTACCAGGCCGCGGTCGAGGAGCCCGACCGGCCCAGCTTCATCCGGCTGCGCAGCCACATCGCCTGGGGCGCGCCCCACGCCCAGGACACCTCCAAGGCGCACGGGGCGGCGCTCGGCGAGGAGGAGGTCCGGGCGACCAAGCACGTCTACGGCTGGGACCCCGACAAGCACTTCTACGTGCCCGACGGCGTCTACGACCGCTGGCGGGCGCGGGTCCCGGCCAACCAGCAGGCCCGGCGCCAGTGGTACCAGCGCCTGGAGGCCTACGCCCAGGCCGAGCCCGACCTGGCCGCCGAGCTGCAGGCGGGCATCAGGGGCGACCTGCCCGAAGGCTGGGACGCCGACCTCGACAAGCTGTTCACCGAGCCGAAGAAGCAGGCCACCAGGTCGGCGTCGAACGTGGTCATGAACGCGATCGCGGCGCGGCTGCCGAACTTCCTGGGCGGCTCGGCCGACCTGGCCGAGTCCAACAAGACCGAGCTGACCGGCGCCGGCGACTACGGCCCGGACGGCCCCGGGCGCAACCTCCACTACGGCGTCCGCGAGCACGGCATGGGCGCGGTCACCAACGGCCTGGCCGGGCACGGCGGCCTGCGCCCCTTCGCCGCCACCTTCCTGATCTTCTCCGACTACATGCGGCCCGCCGTCCGCCTGGCCTGCCTGATGGACCTGCCCGTGGTGTACGTGTGGACCCACGACTCGGTCGGGCTGGGCGGGGACGGGCCCACCCACCAGCCCGTCGAGCACCTCGCGAGCCTGCGCGCGATGCCGGTCCTGCGCGTGGTCCGCCCGGCCGACGCTCCCGAGACCGCCGAGGCGTGGCGGGCGGCGATCCGCCGCACCGACGGCCCGACCGCGCTCGCGCTCAGCCGCCAGGACCTGCCCCCGATCGACCGCTCCACCCACGCCAGGGCCGACGGGCTGCACCGCGGCGCCTACGTGCTCGCCGAGGCCCAGGGAGGCGACCCGGAGCTGATCCTGATCGCCAGCGGCAGCGAGGTGTGGGTGGCGCTGGCCGCCCGCGACCAGCTCCAGGCCGGCGGCATCCCCACCCGGGTGGTCTCCATGCCCTGCTGGGAGCTGTTCGAGGACCAGGACCAGGCCTACCGCGACCAGGTCCTGCCGCCGGCGGTCAGCGCCCGCCTGTCGGTCGAGGCGGCGGCACGGTTCGGCTGGGAACGGTGGGTCGGCGACGCCGGCGAGGCGTTCGGCATCGACCACTTCGGCGCGTCCGCGCCGGGCGCCACCGTGCTCGAGAAGAACGGCTTCACCCCCGACAACATCGCGGCCCGGGCCAGGGCCGTCCACCAGCGGGCCGGTCGCCGCAGCGGCTCCGGGTCCGCCGCCAGCGGCGGGGGCCCGCCCGACGACCTGCCCGCCTGACGATCCAACGGCAGCGCGCGCACGCGCGCGAGCGCAGCAAAGGAGCCTGACATGACCCGTCCACTCGAAGAGCTCACCCGCCAGGGGGTCGCCGTCTGGGTCGACTCGATCGCCCGCGACTGGCTCCAGAAGGGGGAGCTGCGCCGCCTCCGCGACCAGTACTTCGTCGTCGGAGTGACCTCCAACCCGACCATCTTCCAGAAGGCCATGGGCGAGGGCTCGTTCTACGACGACGACATCGCGCGGCTGGCCCGCGAGGGCCTGGACGCCAAGGCCATCTTCGAGGCGCTCGCCCTGGACGACATCCGGGCCGCCGCCGCCGAGCTCGAGCCGGTCTACGAGCAGCACGCCGGCGACGGCTACGTGTCGTTCGAGGTGGACCCTGGCATCGCCAACGACACCGACGCCACCGTGCGCGACGCGCGACGGCTCTTCGACACCCTCAACCGGCCCAACGTGTTCATCAAGATCCCCGCCACCGCCGCTGGCATCCCCGCGATCCGGGCCTCGATCGGCGCCGGCATCAACGTCAACGTGACCCTCATCTTCTCGATCGAACGGTACCGGGAGGTCATCGAGGCGTACCTGGCCGGGCTCGAGGACCTGGCCGACGCGGGCGGGGACCTCGAGTCGGTCGCCAGCGTCGCCTCGTTCTTCGTGAGCCGGGTCGACACCAACGTCGACGCCAAGCTGCAGGCGGTCGTGGAGCGGGGCGGCCCCGACGCCGAGCGGGCCAGGGCCCGCCTGGGCACGGCCGCGATCGACAACGCCAAGCTCGCCTACGAGGTGTTCCAGCAGACGTTCACCGGGCCGCGCTGGGAGGCCCTGGCCCGCGAGGGCGCCCGGGTCCAGCGCCCCTTGTGGGCGTCGACCTCCACCAAGAACCCGGCCTACCGCGACGTGATGTACGTCGAGGAGCTGGTGGCCAGGCAGACGGTCGACACCATGCCGCTGGAGACCATCGAGGCGTTCGCCGACCACGGCGTGGTCCGCGGCCAGACCGCCACCGAGGGCCTCGACCGGGCCCACGCGCTCTGGTCGGACCTGGCCGCGCTGGGCATCGACGAGGCCACCGTCGGCCGGGAGCTCGAAGAGGAGGGCGTGAAGAAGTTCGCCGACAGCTACCAGGCCGCCCTCGACACGGTCGAGGCCAAGCGCGCCAGGGTCGTCGGCTGACCCGCACCCTCGACAGCAGCGTGGCAGGGAGGACACCAGCGTGGACATCGGCATGGTGGGGCTCGGACGGATGGGGGCCGGCCTGACCCGCCGGCTGCTGAAGAGCGGCCACCGGGTGGTCGCCTTCGACCGGTCGCCCGAGACGATCGAGGCGGTCGCGGCCGACGGCGCCGAGCCCGCCGCCACCCTCGAGCAGCTCCGCGACAAGCTGGAGCCGCCGCGGACAGTCTGGGTGATGGTCCCGTCCGGGGCGCCGACCCAGGAGGCGATCGACCGGCTCGCCGAGCTGCTCGACCCCGGGGACGTGCTGATCGACGGGGGCAACTCCCACTTCCGGGACTCGGTGGCCCGGGCCCGGGCCCTCGCGGCGAAGCGGATCGCCTTCCTCGACGTCGGCACCTCCGGTGGCGTCTGGGGCCTCAAGGAGGGCTTCTGCCTGATGGTCGGCGGACCCGAACATGCGTTCGCCCAGGCCGAGCCGGCCTTCCGCACCCTCGCCCCCGAGGGCGGCCACGCCCACGTCGGCCCGTCCGGGGCCGGCCACTACGTGAAGATGGTGCACAACGGCATCGAGTACGGCCTCCTCCAGGCCTACGCCGAGGGCTTCGAGATCCTCCACGCCAGCGACTACGACCTCGACCTGCACCAGGTCGCCGAGCTCTGGCGGCACGGCAGCGTGGTGCGCTCGTGGCTGCTGGACCTGATCGCGTCCGCCTACGCCAAGGACCCGGAGCTGGCCGGCTTCAGCGGCTGGGTCGAGGACTCCGGCGAGGGGCGCTGGACGGTCCAGGAGGCCCTGGAGAAGGACGTGCCCGTCCCGGTCATCAACCTGTCGCTGATCATGCGGCTGCGCTCGCGGGTGGAGGACTCCTACGCCGACAGGCTGATCTCCGCCCTGCGCAACGAGTTCGGCGGCCACCCGGTGCACACGAACGAGTTCGGCGGCCACCCGGCGCACAGGACGGAGGTGCCGCGGTGACCTCAGGGGACAGCAACCCGCTGGTGGTCGGTGACCGGGTCCGGGCCACGCCGCCCCCGACCGCGATGGTGGTGTTCGGCGGCTCCGGCGACCTCGCCCATCGCAAGATCGTCCCCGCGCTGTACAACCTCGAGCTGCACCGGCTGCTGCCGCAGAACTTCGCCATGGTGGGGTCCTCGCGCACCGAGTTCTCCGACGAGGAGTACCGGGCCGACATGCGCAAGGCGGTCGAGGAGTTCTCCCGCACCCAGCCGATCCAGAAGGAGGTGTGGGAGTCGTTCGCGAGGCGGCTGCACTACATCAGCGGGTCGTCCAACGACCCCGACACCTATGCCCGGATCGGCGACCTGCTCGACCGCTTCGACCGCGACTTGGGCACCGACGGCAACCGCCTGTTCTACCTGTCGCTCATCCCCAGGCTGTTCCCCGACACCGTCCGCGGGATCGGCAAGTCCGGCATCGGCGGCCGGGCCTGGGACCGGGGCTGGTCCCGGGTGGTGGTCGAGAAGCCGTTCGGCCACGACCTGGCCTCCGCCCGCGAGCTGCAGGCCCTGGTCACCGAGGTGTTCCCCGAGCGCGACGTGTTCCGCATCGACCACTACCTGGGCAAGGAGAGCGTCCAGAACATCATCGCGTTCCGCTTCGCCAACGGCATCTTCGAGCCGGTCTGGAACCACCGCTACGTCGACCACGTGCAGGTCACCGTGGCCGAGTCGCTCGGCATCGAGCACCGGGGCCACTTCTACGAGACCGCCGGCGCGATCCGCGACATCATCCAGAACCACGCCCTGCAGGTCCTCGCCCTGGTCGGGATGGAGCCGCCGGCCACCTTCGAGGCCGAGGACGTCCGCAACGAGAAGGCCAAGGTGCTCAAGGCGGTGCGCCGCATGACCGGGGAGACGGTCGACCGCAACGTCGTCCGCGGCCAGTACGGCGAGGGCTGGGTCGACGGCCAGCAGGTGCCCGCCTACCGGGACGAGCACGACGTGGCGCCCGACTCGGCGGTGGAGACCTACGTGGCGCTCGAGCTGCTGATCGACAACTGGCGCTGGGCGGGCACCCCCTTCTACCTGCGCACCGGCAAGCGGCTGCCCAAGCGGGCCACCGAGGTCGTGGTCCAGTTCAAGGCCGCGCCGCACCTGCCGTTCGGGGAGGCGGCCCAGGACGGGCTGGAGCCCAACGCGCTCGTCCTGCGCATCCAGCCCAACGAGGGCATCACCATGAAGTTCGGCGCCAAGGTGCCCGGCCCGTCCATGGAGGTCCGCTCGGTCAACATGGACTTCTCCTACGGCACCGCGTTCGCCGACGACCTGCCCGACGCGTACGAGCGCCTGCTGCTCGACGTGATGGTGGGCGACCCGACCTTGTTCCCCCGCTGGGACTCGGTCGAGCTGGCCTGGCAGGTGGTGCAGCCGATCCTGGACCGCTGGGCCGAGGCGCCCCCGCCCGACTTCCCCAACTACGCGGCGGGGGAGTGGGGCCCGAAGGCGGCCGACGAGCTGATCGCGCGCCACCAGCCCGGCCGGCGCTGGAGGCGGCCGTGACCGAGACGGCCCGGCGGGGCGAGGTGCGGGGCTGGGGGCTGGAGCCGGTCGCCCTGGCCGACGTCGAGAAAGTCCTCGAGCGCCAGCGCAGGGAGTGGGAAGGCGACCACGGCATGCTCGTGCGTGCCAGCGTGGCCAATCTCGTGGTTGTCTGCCCCGACCGGGCCGCCGGCCAGCAGGCGCTGGCCGCGGTCGAGCGGCTCGGGCCGCGGGCGCCGTCACGCTGCGTGGCGCTGATCGCCGAGCCACCCGAGGGCAGGAAGGGGGTGCGCGCCTGGGCCCGGCTGGTCCAGCAGGACCCCAGGAGCGGGCCCGGCATGGCCTGGGACGAGGTGGTCGTGCAGGCCACCGTCCCCCCGCGCCACCTGACCGCGGTGGTGCTGCCGCTGCTACTGCCCGAGCTGCCGGTGTTCACCTTCTGGTGGGGTACGCCGCCGTTCGCGCACGAGGCGTTCGACGAGCTCAACTCGGTCAGCAACCGGCTGATCGTCGACTCGGCCGCGTTCGCCGACCCGCCCGCCGACCTGGCCAGGCTGGCCAAGGCGGCCTCGGCGCTGACCGCGGCGCTGTCGGACTGCGTTTGGCAGCGGCTGACACCCTGGCGGGAGCTGCTCGCCGCGCCGTTCGGCGGCCCGCCGCTGCGCAGCGCGGTCGACCGGGTGCGCTGGCTGCGGGTGGACGCGGTCGAGCCAACCGCCGGGCTCGAGCTGACCGGGTGGTTCGCCTCCCGGCTCGGCTGGGCGCTGGACCGGGCCCACCTGAGCGGCGACGACTGGGTCGCCCGGTACGCCACCGAGCGGGGCACCTGCGAGGCGCGCATCACTCAGGCGCTCGGGTCAGGCACCCTCACCAGGGTCGACCTGCAGGTCGCCACCGACGACGGCCCGGCCAGCATCCGGGTGGAGGCGCCGCCCGGCCACCTGGTCGCCACCGTTGAGACGCCCGGGCACCCCACCACCCGCCGCAAGGTCGGTCTGGCCGGCCTGGTCAGCGACCCGGCCGGGCTGGGCGCCGAGCTGGAGGTGTTCGGGCGCGAGCGCATCTTCGAGGAGGCCCTGTTGCAGGCGGCCACCCTGGCCGAGCAGTAACCACGGCGGGCGCACCAGCGGCCGGACGGGCGCAACGAGGGGCGCCGCGTGCCCGCCGGGCGCACCAGCGGCCGGGCGGACACGAGGAGGGAGGGGAGCGCCATCGGTCGGGTGGAGGTGGTCCAGGACGCGGGCGCGCTGGCCGAGGCGGCCGCGCGCGCGGCCATCGCCGACATCGAGGCGGCGGTGGACGCGTACGGGTCGTGCACGTGGGTGCTGACCGGCGGCACCAGCCCGGTGGCCGCCTACCGCCGCCTGGCCGGCCATGACCTGCGAGCCGGGGTCGAGTGGGAGCGGGTGCGGGTGGCCATGGGTGACGAGCGCTGCGTGCCGGTCGACCACCCCGAGTCCAACTGGGGCCAGGCATCCGCGGCCCTGCTCGACCACGTCCCGGTGCCCGAACGGAACCTGCTCCGCCTGCGCGGCGAGCTGCCCGCCGCGCAGGCCGCCGCCGAGTACGAGGCCAGGCTGCGCGCGCTGCCGCCCAACCCCGCCGGAGTGCCCCGGCTCGAGCTGGTCTGGCTCGGGGTGGGCCCGGACGGGCACTGCCTGTCGCTGTTCCCCGGCCACGCGGAGCTCGAGGTGGTCGACCGGCTGGTGGTCGCGGTCCACGGCGCGCCCAAGCCACCGCCCGACCGGGTGAGCCTCACCCTGGCCGCCCTGGCCGGCGCCGAGCGGCTGCTGGTGCTGGCCGCCGGGCAAGAGAAGGCCGCGCCGGTCGCCCAGGCCCTGACACGGCTGGACTCCGACCTGCCCATCGCCCGCGCGGTGGCCACCGTCGAGCAGGCCGGTGGCGCGGTCACCTGGCTGCTGGACCGGGCCGCGGCCGGGTAGCGCAGGCTCCGGGCAGGTCGCCGGGGCCGGCTACCCGGTCGCGCCTCGCGCAGGGCCGGGCGGCCGGCTGGCGCATCCGCAGCCGGCGTAGCGCCGCCAGCGGGTTAGTGGTAACCCAGGTCACGGTAGGGTTCAGGGAGCCGCTCGCCCGCGCGCGATGAATGGAGTCGCCATGTCGGAGCAACCAGGCACCGGCACGCTCAGCGTGACCGACAGCCGCACCGGACGGACCTACGAGATCCCCATCGAGGACGGCGCCATCCGGGCCACCGCGCTGCGCCAGATCAAGGTCGGCGACGACGACTTCGGGCTGCTGTCCTACGACCCCGCCTTCCTGAACACCGCCAGCTGCCGCAGCGCGATCACCTTCATCGACGGCGACAAGGGCATCCTGCGCTACCGCGGCTACCCGATCCAGGAGCTGGCCGAGCGGTGCACCTTCCTCGAGGTCGCCTACCTGCTGATCGAGGGCGAGCTGCCCGACCAGGCCCAGCTCGCCGGGTGGCGGCAGGAGGTCACCCACCACACCCTCATCCACGAGAACGTCAAGAAGTTCATCGACGGGTTCCATCACGACGCCCACCCGATGGGGATCCTCGTCAGCACCGTCGGCGCCCTGTCGACCTTCTACCCCGACGCCAAGAAGATCCACGACGCTGGCAAGCGGCACGAGCAGATCGTCCGGCTCATCGCCAAGATCGCCACCCTGGCCGCGTTCGCCTACCGGCACGCGATGGGCCTGCCCTACGCCTATCCCAACAACGAGCTGTCCTACGCGGGCAACTTCCTGAACATGATGTGGAAGGCGGTGGAGCTCGAGTACAAGCCCGACCCGATCCTCGAGCACGCCCTGGACGTGCTGTTCATCCTGCACGCCGACCACGAGCAGAACTGCTCCACCAATGCCATGCGGGCGGTCGGCAGCTCCCACGCCGACCCCTACTCGGCCGCGGCAGCGGCGGCCGCCGCCCTCTACGGCCCCCTCCACGGCGGCGCCAACGAGCAGGTCCTGCGCATGCTCGCCGGGATCGGCTCGGTGGACCAGGTACCCGACTACGTCCGCCGGGTCAAGGCGGGCGAGTTCCGGCTCATGGGCTTCGGGCACCGCGTGTACAAGAACTACGACCCCCGGGCGACGATCATCAAGCAGGTGGCCGAGGACGTGTTCAAGGTCACCGGCATGAACCCGCTGCTCGAGATCGCGGTGGAGCTCGAGCGGATCGCCCTCGAGGACGACTACTTCGTGAGCAAGCGGCTCTACCCCAACGTGGATTTCTACTCGGGCATCATCTACCAGGCCATGGGCTTCCCGGTGGAGATGTTCCCGGTGCTGTTCGCGATCGGCCGCATGGCGGGCTGGCTGGCCCAGTGGCAGGAGGGGCTGCTGGACCCCGAGCAGAAGATCGCCCGACCCCGCCAGCTCTACGTCGGGAAGCCCGAGCGTCACGTCCCCGAGGACCGGGGCGACAAGCACTGAGCCGGGCGCCGGCGATGGGGTGGGCTCAGGGGCTGCTGCGGGCGTTCGACCGTTTCCAGCAGCGGCAGCCGTGGCTCGGGTTCCCGATCGCGGTGGTCAAGAAGTACGGCGACGACCAGGGCGGCCACCACGCCGCCCTGCTCGCCTACTACGGGTTCTTCTCGCTGTTCCCGCTGCTCATGGTGCTCACCACCCTGCTCGGGTTCGTGCTGCAGGACCGGACCGACCTGCAGCAGCGCATCCTCGACTCGGCCCTGACCCAGTTCCCGGTGATCGGCAACGACATCAAGGAGAACCTCGGCGCCCTGCCCGGCAGCGGGACGGCCCTGGCCGTCGGGCTGCTGACCGCCATGTACGGCGGGCTGGGGGTTGCCGAAGCGGCCCAGAACGCGATGAACGGGGTCTGGAACGTCCCCCGCAAGCGTTACCCGAACTTCTTCGTGCGGCGGATCCGCGGCCTGCTCTGGCTCGTGACCCTTGGCGGCGGGCTCCTGCTCGTCACCGTGGTGTCGGGCGTCACCGCGGCCGGGGACTCGGCCGCCTCGCGACTGGCCGGCATCGGCATCTCCCTGGCCGTCGACACGCTGCTGTTCCTGCTCGGCTTCCGGGTCCTCACCGTCCGCACGGGGGCCGTGCGCGAGCTGCTGCCCGGGGCGGTGCTCGCCGGGCTCGGCTGGCTCGTGCTGCAGCAGCTGGGCGGCTGGTACGTCGACAGCCAGCTCAAGCGGGCGAGCAACACCTACGGGACGTTCGCGCTGGTGATCGGGCTGCTGTCGTGGCTGTACCTGGCCGCGACGGTGACGCTGTACGCGGCCGAGCTCAACGTGGTCCGGGCCCGGCGCCTGTGGCCGCGCAGCCTGATCCAGCCGCCGCTGGCCGGCGCCGACCAGCGGGTCCTCGAGGCGCTGGCGAAGCAGGAGGAGCGCCGGCCCGAGGAGACCGTCGAGGTCGTCTTCCACGCCGAGGAGCCCGGCGACGGGCGCCCCGCCGAGCCCGACTGGGCCGACCCCGACCCCCCCGCTCCGCGCGGCTGAGGCCGGCTGGCGGGGACCGGAGCGCGGGGTCGACGTCACCTGGGGCTGGGTGCCGTCCCGCTGGTCAGCGGGCGCCCTGGAACCCGGCAAGGGTGGCCACCGCGCAGTCGCCGATCGCGTCGAGCGCGTAGCCGCCCTCCTGCACGAACAGCGTGGGCAGGGCGAGCCCGGCCAGCAGCCGGCCGATGCGCGGGTAGGCGCCGGCGCCGAGTCCGAACCCGCCGATCGGGTCGTCGACGAACGTGTCGAAGCCGAGGCTCACCACCAGCACGGTCGGGTCGAAGGCGGCCACCGTCCCGGCCGCCTCCTCGAGCGCGCGCAGGTACTGGCCGTCGTCGGTGCCGTCGGGGAGGGGCAGGTTGCAGGTGGTGCCCGCGCCCGCCCCGGCGCCCACCTCGCCGGCGTTGCCGGTGAAGTAGGGGTAGTGGACGGCCGGGTCGCCGTGGAGCGACACGTACAGCACCCCGGGGTCCTCCCAGAACACGTCCTGGGTGCCGTTGCCGTGGTGGAAGTCGACGTCCACCACCGCCACCCGCCCCAGCCCGGCCAGGGCCCGGGCCGCGATCGCCGCGTTGTTGAGCAGGCAGAAGCCGCCGAAGTAGCCCGGGCCGGCGTGGTGCCCGGGGGGCCGGCAGAGCGCGAAGGCGGCCGGGGCGCCCTCGGCGACCAGGTCCGCGCCGGACAGGGCGACGTCGGCGGCGGCGCGGGCAGCCCGCCAGCTCCCCGCCACCAGCGGCGTGGCGGTGTCGAAGCAGAACCAGCCTGGTCGCCCCAGGCCGGAGACGGGCGGTCTTGCCGACCCCCGGCCCAGGCCCGGCACCGGGAAGGTGTCGGGGACGAGCACGTCCGGGCCGTGGTGGGCGCGCCAGTCGTCCCAGGCGGTCTCCAGGAAGTCGAGCAGGACGCGGTCGTGCACGGCCAGCAGCGGCTCGGGGCCGTGCTCGACCGGGTCGGTGACCGGGTGGCCGGCGCCGGCCAGGGCCGAGCGGAGCACTTCGCCGCGGGCGACCCGCTCCCACACGGGCTTCACGGTCCGGCCGAAGTTGATCTCGTACGGGGGGTCGTGGGCGCGGTGGGCGTCGCAGGCCACGACGGGCATCGGCTCCATGAGCCAGGACCGTACCGTACCCGGCCCCGGACGCCCAACGGGGCCCGCCCAGTCCCGCCAGGGCAGTCGGCACCACCTGGGCAGCGACGCACCCGGGCCTCGATGCGACCGGCGGCACCGCCTTCCTGCGTGGCGGGCCCTGAGGACGGCACGGCACCGGGCACTGGGCGCGCCTGCTTGCCTGGCACGCGTAAGGGCCGGCGCTGTCGGCGGTGTCCGGTAGGGTTGGTGGCATGCCCGACTCGCTCTCCATCGGCCAGGCGCGCCGGCTCGCCCTGGCCGCCCAGGGGCTGCTCCGCGCGCCCGCGGCGCGGGCGGCCGGGCCGGCCGCCATGCGGGCCGCGCTGCAGCGGCTCGGCGCAATCCAGGTCGACTCGATCAACGTGGTCGCCCGCAGCCACGAACTGGTCGTGGCGTCCAGGGTGGGCGCCCACGACCCGGCCGCCTTCGAGCGCCTGCTGTACAGGCGGCGGGCGGGGTTCGAGTACTGGGGCCACGCCGCCTCGTTCCTGCCCATCGACAGCTACCGCTGGTTCCTGCCCCGGATGCGCCGGATGGCGGCGACCACCCGGGGCTGGTGGGCCGGGGTCCGCACCGAGCACGCCGAGCTGTACCCGAAGGTCCTCGCGCGCATCGCCGAGCAGGGGCCGCTGGCCGCCTCGGCGTTCCGGGAGCCGGACGCCGGGCTGCGGGGGACGTGGTGGGACTGGGCTCCAGCCAAGCACGTGCTCGAGGACCTGTTCGACCAGGGCGTGCTGCTGGTCCACGACCGGGTCCGGTTCGAGCGCCGCTACGACCTGGCCGAGCGGGTCCTGCCGCCCGGGCTCGACGTGTCGGTCCCCTCCGAGACCGAGGCCGCGGTCGCCCTCACCGTGCTGGCCGCCCGCGCCCTCGGGGTGGGCACCGCGGCCGACCTGGCCGACTACTTCCGGCTCCCGCCCGCCGAGGCCAGGCCCGCGCTGGCCGAGGCGGTCGCCAGCGGGCTGCTGGCCGAGGTCGCGGTGCAGGGCTGGGCCAAGCCGGCCTACCTGGTGCCCGGCACGCCCGTGCCTCGGGGAGCGGGCGCCCGCCCACCGGTCCTCCTCAGCCCGTTCGACTCCCTCATCTGGTTCCGGGAGCGGACCGAGCGGCTGTTCGGCTTCCGCTACCGCGTCGAGGTGTACGTGCCCGCGGCCAAGCGGCGCCACGGCTACTACGTCATGCCCGTCCTGGCCGGCGACCGGCTGGTCGCCCGGGTCGATCCCAAGCACGACCGGCCTGGCGGCCGGCTGCTGCTGCGGGCGCTCACCCTCGAGGACGGCGGCGACCGGGCCGAGGCGCTCGCGGCCACCGCCGTGGCCGCCCGGCACCTGGCCGCCCACCTGGGGGCGGCCGACGTCGAGCCGGGCGAGGAGGTCGAGCCGAGGCTCGCCCGGGAGCTGGCCGCCGCCCTGGCCGCCGCCGGCGGCACCGGCCCGGCTGCGGCCCGGGCCGCCACCGGACCACTCGAGGAGGACGCGGCCTCCGGCTGAGCCCCGCCACCCGCGACGGGTACGCTGCCGGTACGCCTTGGGGCGACGCCGCCGAGACCGAGGAGGGCGCGATGATCCCGCAGTCGAAGGGGAGGGTGACCAGGCAGGCGCACGTCGACCTGCCCGCCGGGACCTACGAGGAGGAGCACGGCCGCCAGGCGTTCACCGGGCGGGCCTCGCACCTGTACCGGACCGCACCGCCGACCGCCTGGGTCAAGGTCGAGGGGCCGCTGCGGCCCTGGGCCTTCGACTGGAACCAGGTGACGCCGCCCGACCAGACCGACCCCGAAGGCGACCCGCTCGTCGTGCTCTCCAACGAGGACCTGGCCATCCTGGTGTCGCGCCGGGCCGCGCCGATGCCGTTCTTCGTCCGGGACGCCGACGGCGACGTCATCTACTTCGTCCACCGGGGCACGGGCACGCTGGAGACCGACTACGGCCCGCTCGGCTTCCGGCCCGGCGACTACCTCGTCGTGCCCAAAGGCACCACCCACCGGGTCGTCCCGGAGACCACCGACAACTTCTTCCTGCTCATCGAGGGCGACGAGTTCGTCCTGCCCGACAAGGGGCTGCTCGGCCACCACGCCCTCTTCGACCCGGGCGTGCTGGAGACCCCCGAGCCCGACCCGCACGACGAGCGGGGGGAGTTCCGGGTCAAGGTGCGGCGCCGCAGCCAGGTCACCACCTTCACCTTCCCGCACCACCCGCTCAACGTGGTCGGCTGGCAGGGCGACCTGGCGCCCTACCGGCTCAACGTGGCCGACTTCCGGCCGGTGGTCAGCCCCCGCTACCACCTGCCGCCGAGCGTGCACACCACCTTCCGCTGCCGCGGGTTCGACGTCGCCACGTTCGCGCCCCGCCCGTTCGAGACCGAGCCAGGCGCCCTGCGGGTGCCCTTCTACCATTCAAATATTGACAACGATGAGCTGCTCTTCTACCACGACGGTGATTTCTTCAGTCGCAAGGGAATCGACAAGGGGATGGCGACCCTGCACCCGGCCGGCGTCCACCACGGGCCCCAGCCGGGCGCGGCCGAGGGGGCGGCCAAGAAGGAGACCACTGACGAGGTGGCGGTCATGGTCGAGTGCCTGCAGCCCCTCACCGTCAGCCCGGAGGCCGAGAAGGCCTCGGTCGACACGTACGCCACCTCCTGGGCCCGCGGCATGGGGCTGCTCGACCGGTAGCGGCACACCGCTGGCGGCAGGGGGCAGCGGCAGGGGGCAGACATGGGACCCGCCGCCAGCTACCCTGCGGGAAGGCTGCGTGACGCGGACGGTGCCCCGCTGGGGGCGGGAACCAAGCCGGCGGCAAGCGCGTACGTGCTGTGACACGCCTGGTGCGCAGGCACCCCGGACGAAGGAGCGCGGCTTGGGGCGGGGGCTCGACGTCGGACGGGTGCTCGGTGTCCCGGTCCGTCTCGACCTGACCTGGTTCCTCGGCCTGCTCGTGTTCACCGCGGGCACCCTCGACGTGTGGGCGCCCACGGTCACCGGGGCCGGCGCGCTCGCGCTCTCGCTCGGCTTCAGCCTCGCCTTCTTCGCCTCGGTGCTGACCCACGAGCTGTGCCACGCCCTGGTCGCCCGCGCCCTCGGGGTGCCCACCGCCGAGGTCACCCTCTACGTGTTCGGCGGCGCGGCCCGCATCGTCAGCGAGCCCGGCGGCCCCGGCGGCGAGGTGCTCATGGCCATGGCCGGCCCGCTCGCCTCGGTCGTGCTGGCCGGGCTGTTCGCGCTCACCAGCCAGCTCGCCACGGGCTGGGTGGCGCAGCTCGCATGGTTCCTCGGCGCCGGCAACCTGGTGCTGGCCGTGTTCAACCTGCTCCCCGGCTTCCCCCTGGACGGCGGCCGGCTGGCCAGGGCGCTGGTCTGGAAGCTGACCGGCCGCCGGGTCCTCGCCACCCGGATCACCGCCTGGCTCGGCCGCGGCCTGGCCGTCCTGCTCGTCGCGGGCGGCGGCGTGGCCATGCTGCTCGACCACTCGCCCCGCTACCTCCTCCAGGTGGTGCTCGGGTTGTTTCTGTTCCGGGCTGCCGTGGAGGGCGAGCGCGCGGCCAGGCGCACCGACCACCTGCACACGCCGTCCGGTCCGGGGTGACCGGCCCCTCGCGAGAAGGCCGGGGTGACCGCCCCCTCGGTCACTCTGCGGACGTCCTGGCCGAGCTGGAACGTCAGTTCCCATCGAGAACGTAGAAAGCCTCGTCAAACCCTGGATGGACATGCAGCGGCGAGCCGGGGAAATCGGCTGCGACTTCCTCTTCGATGACGGCAAGCTGACCGTTGCTCTCATCACTCGCAAGATGGATGGTGATTGGAGAGTTGGTCATCGTCTTCTCCTTCTCAGCTGAAGTTCGTCGGCACCTGCGGTTTCGGTTGCGGGAGGGTGCCTCCGGCCTGGCGTCTTGTAGCCGTTGGATCCAGCGTCTGAGCCTCCAGCTTCGGGATGGCGTGCAGGGTCTGGCTGTCTGGAGGACGCGTGCGCGGCGGTGGGCGCGTTGTCGCCAGGATGCGGTGGCCGGCCGGCGGTGATCATGATGGTGGCGAGCAGCGCGGCTGCCGCGAGGATGCCAGCGCCCCACGCGATGGCCACGGTGTAGCCGTGGACGAGACCCTGGGCCGCGGTGGCGGTGGCGGAACCTCGCGCGTGTGCGGCCAGGTAGGCGGCGGTGGCGCTGGCGGCGATGGTGTTGAGCAGCGCGGTGCCGATCGACCCGCCGACCTGGTTTGCGGTGTTGACCATCGCCGAGGCGATCCCGGTCTCGTGTGGGGCGACTCCTTGGGTGGCGAGGCTGAAGACCGGCACGAACACGCAGCCGATGCCCAGGCCGGTCAGGATCTCGGCGGGCAGGGCGTGGGTGGCGTAGGCGCTGTCGGGGTGGAGCTGGGTGAGCCACACTAGCCCGGCGGTGGCCACCAGCAGGCCGGGAGCGATCAGTGCCCTTGGCGGCACGCGGGGCAGCAGGGGGCTGGCGATACCCGCGGAGCTGGCCACGACCGCCGCGGTCATCGGTAGGAACGCCAGCCCCGCCCGCACGGGCGAGAACCGCAGGACGACCTGGAAGTAGTAGGTGAGCAGCAGGAACATGCCGTACATGCCGACGACCGCAAGGGCCGCCGACAGGTAGGCGCCACCGCGGTTGCGGTTGGCCACGATGCGCAGCGGCAGCAGCGGGCTGGCCGAGCGGGACTCCTGCGCCACGAACAGCGCCAGCCCGACCGTGCCCGCCACGAAGAGGCCGACCACGGTGTGCGCACCCCAGCCGTGGGATACCGCCTGGGTGCAGGCGTAGACCACGGCGGCCAGGGAGCCGGTCGCGAGGAGCACGCCGGGGATGTCAAGGCGCGGCCTGCCCGCCGGGCGCAGGTCGGGGAGCGCGGCCCAGCCGCCGGTCATGGCGATGACCGCGATCGGCACGTTCACATACAGGCACCACCGCCAGGCGAGGTACTGGGTCAGCACGCCGCCGAGGAGCAGGCCGGCGGCGCCGCCGCTGCCGGCGATCCCGCCGTAGACCGCGAACGCTCTTGCCCGCTCGGCGGGTTCGGTGAAGGTCACGGCGAGCAGCGACAGGGCCGTGGGCGCCAGGATCGCGGCGAAGGCCCCTTGGAGGGCCCGGCCGGCCAGCAGCATCCCAAGGCTGGTGGCGGCGCCGCCGAGCGCCGATGCGGCGGCGAACCCGGCCAGCCCGATCAGGAACGCCCGCTTGCGCCCCAGGTAATCGGCGATCCGGCCGCCGAGCAGCAGCAGCCCGCCGAAGGCGAGCGTGTAGGCGGTGATCACCAGCTGCCGGTTCGCATCGGAGACGTGCAGCGCCCGCTGCGCCGACGGCAGGGCGATGCTCACGATGGTCGCGTCCAGGGCGATCATCAGCTGCGCGAGCGAGACGACCACCAGCGGCGCCCAGCGCGGTGCGACGGTCGGTCGCGGCTGGGGTCGAGGACTTGGACCAGGCGATGGTCGAGGGGCGTCAGGCATCGTCGGTGGCCTCCTTTGCAGCACCCGCCGACGGTCGCGTCCCGCCGCTCATCGTCTCCGCGCTGGTCCGTTACCCAGACCGTGGATCTGCGCCGTACATCGGTTAGGTGTGCCCTCGGCGGAACGCGAGGTCTGCGGCCTGCTGGAGCGGGCGTGCGCCGCGGGCGAGCCTGACCCCAGCGACGCCGCTGACCAGCAGCCCGGGGAACCGCCCGGCCGGGATGAGCCACCCCGCGGGCTCCCAGAGGAAGTAGAGCGGCGAGAGCAGGCTCGAGGCCGCCGAGACCAGCCCGGTGATCGCCACCGGCCGGGGCAGTTCGCCGGTGCGCAGCCCGGCCAGCGCGAGCGCGCCGGTGAGCACGCCGAACCCGACGCCGTGCACGGGGCCGCCGGCTACGAACTCCCGCCTGGCCAGCTTGGCCGCGTCGTCGTCATCATTCTGGCCGGTGAGCATTGCGTGGGTCACCGCGGAGGTCGCCAGCGACGCGGCGGCGAGCCCGCCGCCGGCGACCGCCGCCGCTTGGAGCACCCGCGACCCTCGGCCTGTGCGCCCGGCCAGCTTGGCCACTGACGTGGTGAACCGCACCAGTGAGGCCGCCGAGATCGCCTGGCCGGCCGCGCTCAGCCGGGCCGGGCCGGCGTTCTGCGTGAAGTACTCGCGGATCTGGGCGGGGTCCGCGCCGGGGCGCGGGAAGGGACCATCGGCGAGGGCCATCGCTCCGGCCACCCCGGCGATGAAACTGACGCCGGTCAGGAGGCCGCTCAGCGCCCCACGATCGGGAGGCGACGTGGCTGTGACAGGCATGCGCGATCCTTCCTCTGGAGCCGGTGGGTGGCGTTCGTACGTGGTTGGGGTGGTGGTTTCTGGGGCTGCCGACAGTGAACCATCCGCTCTTGCTTCGCTGGCCGTCAGGAATCGCCCACACACCGGTAGAGCGCGTCGATCAGCCCGGCGGAGAACGTTCCGATCATGTCGAGCTGGCTGCGCACGAAGCCGACGGAGATCCGATGCTCCGGGTCGCAGAAGGCGATCTCCCCTCCGCCTCCCTCGGATCCGAACGCCGACTCCACCGGGCCGTACCGAAGGCCCCGCCCCGGCGCGGCGAAGTTCCCGATGTAGCCAAGGCCCCACGGCACGATCAGCGACTGCCCGCCCGGGTCATCCTCGCTGGTCGCATCGGGACTGCGCACCTGCACCGTGCCGAAGGCGCGCACCGTCTGAGGCGACAGCAGCCGGACACCGTCCAGCTCGCCGCCCATCGCCAACATCGCGAACAGACGGGCCAGGCCGCGCGCTGTCGAGGTCCCATTCGCGGAGGGGATCTC
>DASYUT010000179.1 GCA_036000965.1 Actinomycetes bacterium | reverse complement strand
TGGAGGTCACGGAGGCAGCGTTGGCGGCGGTGTTCACGGTGCTGTCGCCGCACCTGGATGAGCGCCAGCGACGCCTGCTGGCGGGGGCGCAGGCGCGGGTGTTGGGACGTGGTGGGATCGCGGTGGTCGCGCGCGCGGCCGGGCTGGCCCGGTCCACGGTGCAGGACGGGGCCAGGGAGGTTGACCGGGGTCCTGAGGTGATCGGGGGGGTCCGCCGGCCGGGGGCGGGACGCCCCAAGCTGGCCGAACAAGACCCTGCGTTGCTGGCCGCCTTGGATGTGCTGGTGGAGCCCGACACCCGGGGAGGTCCGATGTCGCCGTTGCGGTGGACGGCGAAGTCGACCCGGACGGTGGCCCGGGAACTGACCGCGCAGGGCCATCCGGTCAGCAGCCACACCGTCGGCGAGCTGCTGGCGGGGGTGGGCTCCTCGTTGCAGGCCACCTCCAAGCAGGTCGAAGGCGTCCAGCACCCCGACCGGGACGGCCAGTTCCGCTCCCTCAACGAGCAGGCCAACGCGCACCTGGCCGACAGCCAGCCGGTGATCAGCGTGGACACCAAGAAGCAGGAGGTCGTCGGCAACCTCGCCGACAAGGGCCGAGCATGGCAGCCCGAAGGCGCCCCGGCCCGGGTCGACGTGCACGACTTCCCCGACCCCAACGTCGGCAAGGCGGTCCCATTCGGGGTCGACGACCTGGGCACGGACGCCGGCTGGGTGAGCGTGGGGCCGACCATGACACCGCCGCGTTCGCGGTCGCCACGATCCGCCGCTG
Source organism: Actinomycetes bacterium (assembly GCA_036000965.1). Classification (NCBI taxonomy): domain Bacteria; kingdom Bacillati; phylum Actinomycetota; class Actinomycetes; species Actinomycetes bacterium. Next base: position 21,027 of record DASYUT010000179.1, on the reverse strand, counting down.
GTGGGAGCAGGTCGGCAAGGCCGCCTGCCCGCACGCTGACCGCCTGCTGACCACCGCCGACGCTGGCGGGTCCAACCGTCATCGCAGCCGCCTGTGGAAGGTCGAGCTCGGCCGGCTCGCCGCCGACACCGGCCTGGCGGTCACCGTCTGCCACTTCCCGCCAGGCGCCAGCAAGTGGAACCGGATCGAGCACCGCCTGTGCTCCCGCAGCGCGATGAACTGGCGAGGCCGCCCGCTGAGCAGCCACGAGACCGTCGTCGACCTGATCAGCGCGACCACCACCCGGACGGGTCTTACCGTCCGGGCCGGACTCGACCGCGGCGCCTACCCCACCGGGGTCAAGGTCGCCGGTGAGGACCTGGCCGCCGTGCCGCTCCGACGCCACGACGGGCACGGCGACTGGAACTACACCATCACCAACCAGACGACCCACCCAAGAGCCGCATAATTTCTACACGGGCCCTAACCCTCGCGGTCGCCGAGCTTGCCGGCGCCGCCCACCAGGGCCTGCTCGCCCTGGCGGTCGGCACGGGCCTGCAGGTACTCCAGGCCATGCTCGACCACGACGTCGCCCGGCTGGTCGGCGCCAAGGGCCGCCACAACCCCGACCGCACCGCCGTGCGGCACGGCACCCAGCCCGGCCAGGTGACCTTGGGCGGCCGTCGGGCGGATCCGCCGCCCGCGGGTCCGCGCCGCCGACGGCACCCGGGAGCTGCGGTTGCCGAGCTACCAGGCGTTCGCCGCCACCGACCTGCTGGGCCAGCTCGCGCTGGAACGCATGCTCGCCAAGCTCTCCTGCCGTCGCTACCCGGCCGGCCTGGAGCCGGTCGGCTCCCAGGTCGCCACGGCGACCGCTGGCACCTCCAGGTCGGCGGTCTCCCGCCGGTTCGTGGCCCAAACCGAGCACGCCCTGGCCCAGCTGCTCGCCCAGGATCTGGCCGGGCTGGAGTTGGTCGCGCTCATGGTCGATGGGATCCGGGTGGCCGAGCACACCTGCGTGGTCGCGTTGGGCGTCACCATCGACGGCACCAAGATCCCGCTCGCCCTTGCCGAGGGTGCGACCGAGAACGCCACCGTGGTCACCGGCCTGCTGGTTGGGCTGCGCGACCGCGGCTTGGACGTCACCCGGCCGATCCTGGTGGTCATCGATGGCGCCAAGGCGCTGCGCCGCGCGGTCTGTGACGTGTTCGACCATCCCGTCATCCAACGCTGCCAGCTCCACAAGCTCCGCAACGTCACCGACCGGCTGCCCGACGCGCTCGCCTCGACCGTCGCCAAGCGGATGCGCGCCGCCTACCACCTGGCTGACCCGCTGCTGGCCGAGGCCGAGCTGGAAGGCCTGGCCCGCTCCCTGGAGCGGTCCCATCCCGGCGCGGCTGCCTCGCTGCGGGAGGGACTGGCCGAGACGCTGACGATCACCCGGCTGGGCGTGCCGCCCACCCTGGCGAGGACCTTGCGCAGCACCAATTCGATCGAGTCGATGATCGAGATCTGCCGCGATCACGCCGCCAACGTCAAGCGCTGGCAGGACGGGCAGATGGTGCTGCGTTGGATCGCGGCGGGGATGGGTGAGGCCCGTAAGCAGTTCCGTCGGGTCAACGGGCACCTGCACCTGCCGGCGCTGCGGGCCGCGCTGGACGCCACGATCACTGCTGTCACACCGGGCAAGGAGGATGCCGCCTGATCACGCTGGGCCGCCACCGAAGTTCCACGGAACTCGGGACATCCTCCGGTTGTGAACCCTTACCGGCTTCAGACCAAGGGCGAGGTCCTGGCCGGATCCCGCAACCCCGGCCTGCTGCGACAGCTCGCACCGTTGAGCGTCTCGTGCGCCCACCCGGAGACCGCGCGGTATGTGCGGCGGCGCCAGGGCAACTGCGGCTACTGCTTCCCATGTCTGATTCGTCGTAGCGCGCTTGCGCACGTCGGCTGGGACGACGACCCCTACGCCTGGGACGTTCTGTCCGAGGACGGGCTGCTCAACCGCCGGACCCGGCGTGGGGCGGATCTCCGTGCTGTCATCGCCGGTGCGTTCGCCGATCGTCCAGATCGTGACGTGCTGCGCAACGGCCCCCTTCCTGCTGGCGAGCGCGAGGCGTTCCTGGGGGTGTGGCGTCGCGGCTTGGCCGAGCTCCGCAGGTGGTTGGCTACTGGTGCGCAGGGGGATCTGGCCACGCTGGTGGAGTCGCTCTCGTGACCGCGGTGCCACTGCTCGATACCCACTGCCATGTCGACGCCTACGACGACCCGATGTCGGTACTCGACGAGGCCTTGGCGGCGGGTGTGGACGTGGTTGCCGTCACCGAGGATCCCGGCCGGTATCGGCTGCTGCGGACACGGCTGGGGCGGCGACCGGGTGTGGAGGTGGCGCTCGGCGTGCACCCGCTGCGAGTCGCAGCGGGGTCCACGGCCGAGGTCGCCCGATTCAGGCGGCTGCTGCCACACACCGATTGGGTGGGAGAGGTAGGGTTGGACTTCTCTCGAGCCGGCGCGGCGACCCGCTACCAGCAGTTGCGGGTGTTCGACGCGCTGCTGGCTGAGACAAGGGCCTGGTCCTGGCCGCTCAGCGTCCACAGCCGCCGCGCCGAACGCGAGGTCGTCGACCGCCTCCTCGACGCGCGCGTGCGCGCGGTCCTGCACTGGTACACCGGCTCGCTGGCAGTCGCCGAGGACGCCCTGGCCGGTGGTCTGTGGTTTTCGATCAATCCCGCGATGGTCGCGTCCACGAGATCCGCTGCTCTGCTCGCACGCCTGCCCCCCGGCCGGGTCCTGCTCGAAACAGACGGGCCGTTCGCTCGGCAGAGCGGCCGTCCAGCCCGCCCCGTCGATTTGGTTCTGCTGGTTCGGCGGCTCGCTGAGTTGTGGAGGGTGCCCGTCGAGGAGGCGCGGGCGACGATCGTCGACAACCAGTCGCGGTTGCTGGCCCAGCCGTCACGCACCAACTCACCCGATGGGATCACGACAGGACCCCATCGGCCTGGTTGAAGGGCAAGCCCGGCAGACGCCTGAGAGGGGCCGCTACCCGTCCCTCGCTGCGTGGCCACCGCCGCCATCGGGGCGTTGGACGGTGAAGTCGTCGTCCACCGCAGCCGAGATCCTGTCGCCGGCGGCTAAGGCTCGGTCCAGCCTGCCTCAGGGCCGCCCTGGCCGTCGTGGTCAACTGCGTGCACGAGCCGATCGAGCCGGTCGCGGTAGCCCTCGACGGCGGCGAGCATGCCGGGCACCACCAGCAGGCCGAGCCCGGTAACGGCCAGCACCATGGGCAATTCCGCCTGGTTCGGAGACAGGCCGAGGTGACGGCCAGGTCCACCACATCGGATCGTCCTGGAGGCTGCGGAGGGTGTCGGGGGTGATCTGGGGCCATGCCGGCATCTGCGTATCGTCTCGCCCGCCGACCCGGGCCATCCCGACCAGCAGGGCGAGGGTCTGGAACGCCTGGGCCATGTAGACCGCGGCGACCGCCCGTTGCAGGTCGGTGAGGCTGGCACTCTCCAGTACCTCCCGAAGCCGGGCAAGGGACATTGCGGCGGCCGCCTGATCGGAGGCGTCGGTCCCGGCGAGTTGCGCCTCACGGTGCCCGGCCAGGACGGACGCCAGGTCGGCTTCGGGTAGCCACCCGGCGGTGGCCATCGCCTGCCGGAAGTCCTCCGGAGCGACTTCCCCACCGGCGATGGCTTGCAGAAGAGTCCGCATCGCGGCGCGCTCAGCCGCCCGGGAGGGTTCGAGGCGGGTGGGCTCGTCGAACAGGGCAGCAACCAGCTCCTGCCCGTCGACGGGTAGCCGTTCGCGACGGGCGACCCGCCTGGCGGCGTCATACCGCTGCTGCCAGCCGTCGTCGGTGTCGGGCGCATCACCGGCGAGTCGTTCGATGACCCTGTCGAGTTCGGTGGCGAACGCGGCCCGCACCTCGTCTTCGGCCGCCGGCAACCCGACCGCGAACCGCTCGATCACATGGCTGCCGACGAGTCTGCGCCCCTGCCGGGCGAGACGCGCAAGGACGCTCGCGCTGGCCACCGCGGTCTCGTCGAGTTCGGAGGCCGATCCACGGCCGCGACCCAGCCCACGCCGCCGGTTGCGGGGCAGCAGCCCGGCGGCCCTCCACCGCTCCAGTTGATACGGAGAGGCGTGCAGTCCTTGGCTGGCGAGCGCGGCGAGCAGCGCGACATCCGCTCGACTGGGTTGGGACCGCGACATCCAAGCAGTTTAGAACCCCGCGAAGTCTCAGCGGTCGCGGGATGGCCGCGATGGCGTAATCAGGGCAACGTCAGCCGCCCGGGCTGGCCGCCAGGAAGGAACAACATCGATGGAATGGGTACTCGGCGTCCGGCTGCCGCCGGTACCCGCTCACGATCTTGCGGCTGTCGCCCTGGTCGGTGTGCTCGGCCTGATCGTGATCGGGCTGGCCGTCTATGCGCTGGTCGCACGGTGCCTGCGTGACGCGCCACCGGCAGATCGGCCCGAGATCCTGCGGGCGCTTGCAGATCTCGTCGGCAGCCTCCGACGCGGAGAGCCCAGGCGCACCCTTGAACGGTGCGCACAACCGGTCAATCCTGCCAGAGCAGGTGACCGGGCTGACCAGGCGCCGTTATAGCTCGCGGAATCAGCGATGCTGCTGTGCGACCTTCCGCGCGAACTTGGTCCGCGCCCCACTGCCTCGCCGCGTTGTGCCGCGTTCCGGGGACTCGCTGGCGCGCGTCGCTACTCGCGGCTTGATCGCTGACAGCTCATACCGGTGGATGCCGCAGTCGGCTTGGCGCCGGGACTACAAGTCGACCCCGGCGATCAGCTTGGTGCGACCCTCCGCGAAGGCGCGGAGAAAGTACTGGAGCAGCCGCCCCTCGTTCAAGGAATGGGTCTTACCGCAGCGCCTGTGGCACTCGTAGATCCAGATGTCGTGCCCCTCTGGGCGCGACTCCGGCCGCCCGAAGGCTCCCTTCGCCCGGGTCACCGACGGCCGGGTGATCCCGCCGGGAACGGGATTGCCCTTGTCGTCGGCCACCATCATCGACGGGCCGAACGCCGAACCGGGTCGGGAGCTACTCGGCAAGTTGGATACCAGACTGTAACTGTCATGGTGCAGGTCGTGGGCGATCACGATCTCATCGAGCAGCCGCTGGCTGGGGCAGTGGCCGCACCGGACCTGCAGACGAAAGCCGGCCCGATAGGGCGGTTCTAGACGCTGGCGAAGGTCCTGAAGCTCCTCCCTCGAGAAGCGGCGGGCGCCACCGCGTTTCCTTTGTAGGCGCATGGTTGGTACCGTATCAGGCAACCAGCAAGAGCCCGCGGGGCATCGCCCAACGAATCCCCCACCAGCCATTCTCGCAGGGATGGCCGGTGAGGTGTTGTTCGATGGGCGATCCCATCCGCAAGCCGGCCAAGACAACCCCAGCCAAGCAGGTCGGCACGTCCAGGGCCGCCCGGCGTCGGCCGACTGTTGACCACCTATTCCAACTCATCGACTACGCCGTGACTCGGCTGCTCGCCCTGGCCGTGATCATCGCGATCGCACGAGGGCGGGCCAGCGCGGAACTGGCGGCTGTGCTCTGGGCTGTGTACCACCTGCTCAAGATCACACGACGCCAGTAGCCTACCGATCTGATTGGCAAGCGTGCACCCCGGCCGGCACACCACCGGCCCGCGACGACCGTGGCCCCGGGAAGCCCCGGGGCCACGGTAGGTCGTCGCGGGTCAAGCCGCCTGGTCGTCGTTGATCGGCTCGACGTGCTCGGCGTAGGCGCCTTTCTCGTTGGCGTTGACGGTGAAGCCGAGGATGTCGCCGACCTTGCGTCCGTCCAGTTCTCTGAGAGGGACGTAGACGAGGTGGCGGTGTCCCAGCTCATCCTCGACACGGATCCAGCCGTTGGGCTTGTCGGCCGGCAGGCTCACCAGGGGGCCGTCGGCGGGTTCGCCCACGAGCAGGACGGCGGCCGCACCACTCCCCCCGGAGGCGCGAGCCGCGCGGCTACTCGAGATAGTCGCGCACTACAAGCGCCTGAGCGCTCTGCAACCCCGCACGTCGCGCAGGTCACAGCCGAGTGTCAGGGCCGCAATATCCTGGCTTGAAGGTCAGCCGGGGATCCGCCGGTTGCGTTGCTTGGTCATAGCTCGGGCAGATCGGGGAACCAGTCGTCGGCCGCGTGGATTGGGCGGACGTCTGGTCGGCGCAGGTCGGGGACCTCCACTGGGACGCTCCCGTCCAGGCTGGAGCGCATCGCCTGGATCCCGATGATGGACAGCTCGACTCCCAGGTAGACATCCTGGTCGGGTGCCACCTCGTGCCGGACCGCGCTGGCGAAGTCTCGCAGCATCAGTGTCTCGGCCACGCCGTCGCCCATCGGGTCGGCGGTGGTGGCGGGAAACTCCGGCGGCCAGGGCAGGAAGACCTCCTCGGCCCGTCCATCCTTGCCGTCAACGGCGTCCCAGACCACGCGGAGGTTGCGGGTGTCGCCGTGGCGGAGGTTCTCCATTAAGCCGTTGTCGCCGTGGATTCGGACCCACGACTGCTGGCCGGCCTCAAGGAAGCCGTGCAGCGCCTTGAACATCGCCCCGTTGTCGAGCCGCACGATCAGCAGGGCCGCCCATCCTCGGCCCCGGCGGGCGCGATCCAGCGCCTCGGGCCCGCTGGCGGTGGGCACCACAAAGCCGCTCACCTGCACCGGCCGGGTCCCAGTGATGGTGGCGACTGGGGCCAGGGAGTGAGTGCAGTAGTAGGTGGCGGGCGTGCGGGCACGCCAGTGAGCTCGGTCGTTGACGAACCAGGCCAGGTCGGCTGGCTCGTCCAGGTACTCAGCCTCGGCGTAGCGGACCTCGCCGATGTCGCCGGCTTGGTAGCGGTGCCGCATCTCTCTGGTGAAGGGCATGTAAGGGTAGTTCTCGGCGAACATGTAGATGCCGCTGGACCGCTCGGCCGCCTCGACCAGGGCGACGCCTTCTGCGAGCGTCCGGCAGGCGGCCGTCTCTGACAGGACGCTCAAGCCCCGGTCAAGGGCGCGGATCGCGACCGGGGCGTGCTGGTCGAAGTCGTTGACCAGGATGACGGCGTCCATGGCGTGGTCCAGGAACGGCTCAACGTCGGCGTAGGCTGCGGCGCCCAACGCCTTGGCAGCCTCCTCGCGGCGCCGAACGTCCCGCTCGCACACCGCCACCACCTGCATCCCCGCAGCCTGGGCGAGGCGAGCTAGAGCGGCGCCGCGACGCAGCCCGAGTACACCGACTCGAACGGCCCTGCCCATCCATCGCTCCTTTGCGCCGACGACGCGACCGCCCGAGCCTGATGGCCGTATGCCACCTGGGCAACCGCTTTCCTGCGACTCCGGGTGCTCCCCGATGCAGCATGGGGAATGGCACTTTTACGGCACCACCCTGAGTAGCAACCAGGGCAGGCTCAGACTGCCGCCGGAGGCGGCGCGGGCCGCAGGGCCGCCCAGGATCGCGGCCGGGCCGGATGGATCAATCGCGCGAAGCGCATCCTTGCGGCGCGGCCGCTCCGCTCCCCCGAGGGGGGCCCGTGCAGGCCGCCACCCGCACGATCGCTCCTCTGGACTGCTACGATCCGACCGTGGACCGGGCCGGGCTGCGGGCGTGGATCGAGCGGTACGAGCGGGCGTGGCGGACGGCGGGCACGGAGCTCCTCACGGAGCTGTTCGCAGTCGAGGCGACCTACCAGACGGCGCCGTATGAGGCGCCGTTCCGCGGCCTGCCGGCGATCGCCGCGATGTGGGAGGCCGGCCGGGATGGCCCGGATGAGGTCTTCACCATGCGCAGTGAGGTCGTCGCGGTGGAGGGTGACACCGGGGTGGCGCGGGTGGAGGTGCGCTACGGCGACCCGGTGGGCCAGCAGTACCGCGACCTGTGGGTGGTCCGCTTCGACGGCGCCGGCCGGTGCATCGCCTTCGAGGAGTGGCCGTTCTGGCCGAGGGGCGCCCCGGGGGGCTGGCACGAGGGTCCGCAGCCGGCACACACCTGATCGTGCCGTATCACCCTGAGGAGCGAGGCGGCCGGCATGAGTTTGCCGCCGGAGGCGGCGCGGGCTGACGGTCCGCCGGGATCGCGGGCGCGACGAATCAAAAAAGGCTCTTCTGACAGATCCGTGGGTCCGGTTGTGCGCGTCCGGGTAGATCCGGGCACAGCACGCCGACGCTCAGATGGCCAGGCCGATCAGCGCGTCAGGGGAGCGGAACCCGAACGCCATCCGGGTCAGCACGCGCAGCTTGGTGTTGACCGACTCCACCCGCGCGTTCGACAGCCCGTGCAGCAGCGCGCCGCGACGATCCCGGCCCGATGTGCGGTGACCGTCCGGGCAAGCTTGGTGAACGCGGGGATGCGGCAGCGGCGCGCCCAGGAAAGCCACGCGTCCAGCAGCGCCACGGCGTGCGGGCCCTTGACGCGGACCACCAGCCGCAGCTCTTCCTTGAGCAGGTACGCCCGGTACAGCGGCCGGACATTCCGGACCTTGTGGACCCAGCATCGCTGCTCACGGGTGGCGGGAAGACCTCCCGCAGCGCCCGCCACAGCCCCAGCGCGCCGTCGCCGACCCCCACCACCGGCGCACCCATGCCGCGGCGGCGCAGGTCGCGCAGCAGCTCGGCCCACGCGTCGGTCGACTCCCGCTCGCCGTCGGCCACAGCGACCAGCTCTTTGCGCCCGTCGGCGCGGACCCCGACGATCACCAGGCAGCACAGCCGCCCCTGCTCGCCCAGGCGGATGGTGAAGTGGATCCCATCCGCCCAGCAGGACACGTCGTCCACCTCCGACAGGTCCCGCTGGGCGAACGCCGCCCGTTCGGCCTGCCACTGGGCGGTGAGCCGGGTGACCACCGAGGCCGACAGCCCCGCCGCGGCGCCAAAGAGCCCCTCCAGCGCCGGGACGAAGTCGGAGCTGGACAGCCCGTGCAGGTACCGCAGCGGCAGCACCTCGGCGACCTTCGGCGAGCGCCGGCACCAGCGGGGCAGGATCACGCTCTGGAACTGCGCCCGCTCGCCTGTGGCGGGGTCCACCCGGCGGTCGTCGACGCGGGGGCGGGCGACCTCGACCTGCCCGGCCCCGGTCGCAAGCTGCCGCGCTGGGGCATGGCCGTTGCGCCGCACCAGCCGGTGCCCGTGGGTGTCGGTCAGCTCGGCGTGGGCGGTGATGGAGGCGTCGATCTCGGCCTCCAGCGCCACAGCCAGCATCCTGCGGGCACCTTCGCGGAGCAGTTCGTCCAGGTCCAGCGCGAGCTCGGCGCGTGCCTGCTCGTCAGCAACGACACGCAGCATGCGGCGTTCGGTCCTCGCCGGCGTTCACCGCGCCGACGTCCTTCCGATGGGTCAGGGTGGAAGGTACGCCGCGTTCTCATGCCAGGGGCTCATCCACAGTTTTCGACGATATCTCCGTCGTTGACCGCGCAAGGCAACCCCGGGCGGCCAGAGCACCAGATCCAAATCTGGTGCTCTGCGATCCAAGGCAGGGCCGGGACTGTGGACAGGTTCACTCTGCCGCATGCCGAAGGCGGCGCGGTGTCGACTGTCGCCGAGAGCACAACCCCGGTACCAGCTACACGGGTCAGGATCTCATGACGCCCAGACCGCCAGATCCGTAGGCGCTGAGCGCGGCGGACAGGTCAACTCCAGTCGAATCGGACCTGCTCAGGTTGGGCGTGTTGTTGGCTCTGCCCAGCGTCTCCGAGGAAGCTCGGTGTGCTCCTCGGTCTGCGGTTACGTGGGTTACGTGCCGATACGCTGCTCGATGGTGGCGAGCCTCTGCTCTATCTTCTTGAGCCTGTCGAGCGTCTCCCGCTGCCGGCTCGCGAAGTCCTCGACGGTCTTCTCCAGGCCCGGGGTGCCGAACACGACCAAGTCCTGCTTCATCGTCTTCAAGAAGGTCATGATCTCGTCTGCGTTGGCCATCGACAGCTCCTCCTCACTGACGCCTGGGGCCTCGGACGGCGGGCTGAAGGCCACGCCGAGGAACCCGCACAGCGGCTCGCAGATCGCCTCCGCCACCGTCGCCGCGTAGCTCGGCTGGTCCAGGACGGCCTGGTCGGTGGTCGAGTCCACGAACGCGCATTCCGGGATGCACGCCGGCATCGTCGCCTCCCGGTTGAAATGCTCCCTGTCCCTGGCGACCACGCCACGGTTCCTGATGCCGAGTGCGCTGGCCATCGCGGCGGCCATCGCCTTGGCGAGCTGCTTGTTGGCCGCCGACGCCCGGTCGTTGACGACCACCTCCGACCCGGTACCACGATGGTCCTCGGTCGCGTTGTGGTGGACCTCGACCGCATAGTCCGCGCCGGAGGCGTTGGCCGCTTTGGTCGACCCGATGAAGTTGGGGTCGTGGTTGCCGCCGCCGTCCTCGAGGACCACCTCGACGCCGCAGCGTCGCAGCGCGGCGGCGAGCGCGTTGGCGACCTTGGTGTTGAAGTCGTGCTCGACGAACTGCTTCCCACCGGCGTGGCCGACCGCTCCAGGATCGAATACGCCGTCCGGCTTGCGCCCATGGCCGGGCGCCACGAACACCTTCGGCATGTGCCGTCCCTCCTCCCGGCAGGCGACCGCAGCTCCCGGCCGCGACCTCGTCGCCGCGCTCGCCCTGGCCATGGCGTTCGCCGACACAAGACCGCCTCAACCAGACCTGCCGCGAGGCATACACCCTGGCAGCCGCTCGCGGAAGGGCGGGTTGGGAACCTCAAGTGGTTGCGCGCGTATTGATGGTCCTCCTTTCTGCGGCCATCAGGCCGATCAAGGCGGTGTGCCGGCTTGCCAGGACTTGAACCTGGGACCTCATCCTTATCAGCGAGTTGGGGGTAAGCGCCATGCGCACCAGCGTCTTCGCAGGTCGCGCGGGAGCGTCAGCGGCGAAGTTAATTAAACGTCTCCATATACGCGAGTCTGCCACACCCCCATGACGCCCGCGGCGGATTTGACAGCTCTACGAACCCCTGGCTTCCTCCGTGCGAGTAAGGACCGGCCCACCGCTGTGCCGACCTGCGTTTTCCCAGCTCGATCGAGACCGTCAGGGCCGAAGTAAGGTGTTCTGACGGAGGGCCTTGGGAGACCGAGAACTTGCACGGCCAGCCTCGCTGTCCAAGGTTGTCCCGACCGTCTCGTTCTCGGCGCGGCAACGGTCTGCGCCAGCCGACGCGCTGCCATGGCGATGGTTCCTGTCGGAGCGGAACCCCGTTCTGAGACAATCGCGCGCATCGGGTTCAAAGCGGCGTCACGGGAGGGGGCCGACCATGGACCGGGAGGGCCAGACCACGACCGAGGGACGGGCGCTTGCGGAGCAGTTTGGTCGCGTTGGGCTGTGGACCAGGCAGCTGGACATCCAGCCTGCCGAGCGCGTCCGGACGGTGATCGCTGAGCTGGAGGAGCTGGGCTGGGGCTCGCTGTGGTTCTGGGAGGTGTTCGGCCGGGAGGCCTTGACCAACGCGGGCCTGCTGCTGTGTGCCACCCAGCGGATGGTGATCGCAACCGGCATCGCCAACATCTGGGCGCGTGACCCGGTCGCCATGGCGGCCGCGCAGCGGACCCTCACCGAGGCCTACCCGGGCCGCTTCGTGCTCGGCGTCGGCGTCAGCCACGCCCCGATCGTCGACGCCCGCGGCCATCGCTACCAGCGGCCGCTGGACAAGATGCGGGCCTACCTTGACGCCATGGACGCCGCCCCGTGGCAGGGGCCGCCGCTGCCGGAGGCGCCGGCGCGGGTGCTGGCCGCCCTCGGCCCCCGCATGCTCGAGCTCGCCGCGGAGCGGGCCGCCGGCGCCCTGCTGTACAACACCCCGCCGGAGGCCACCGCCTCGGCGCGCTCGGTGCTCGGGCCCGGGCCGCTGCTCGCGGTCGAGCAGGCGGTCCTGCTGGAGGAGGACCCGGCCGAGGCGCGCCGGGTCGCCCGCGACTTCATCGCCTTCTACCTGTCGCTGCCGAACTACACGGGGGCATGGGACCGGGCCGGGCTCGGGCCGAAGGAGCGCGTCGAGGGGGGCAGCGACCGGATGGTGGATACGGTGGTCGCCTGGGGCGGCCCGGAGGTGATCGCGGAGCGGGTCCGCGCCCACCTGGATGCCGGCGCCGACCACGTCTGCCTGCAGGTCCTCGATCCCGACCCCAACGGCCTGCCCATGGCCGGCTGGAGGGCGCTCGCCCCGGCGCTGCTCGGGCGCTGAGGCCGAGCAGAACGCCGGTCAAGGACGCGCTGGCGATTTCGTCGACTCGACGCGGCAACGGGCTGACAGTTTGAGAGGGACCAGCCCGGGGTTGGCTGGAGCCCATCCTTACCATGAATCTTGCAGCCCACCGCTGTGCGAACCTGCGTTTCTGCAGCTCACTCGCGACCGTACATCGTGAATTAATGTGCTCTTCCTTCGGCGAAGCGCGATGAGCCGATCTCTGCGCGCAGGAATGCCGCAACCATGTCGTCCTCAGTGGCCGGAGCAACAACCTGCATGCCAGCTCGCCGCCTGTCCTCCGGGGTGTCTTCGCGTTCGCTACTGCGAGATGCTCGACCACACCAGCCATACCGTCAAACCACTTCAGGGACGCACTACCAGGGTTCTCGATGAGAAGACCGCACACCAGCCAACTTGGACAGCTATTCAGTTGGAACGGCGGCGTGCAGCGTGACCGGGGTCGTCACGCCTTTGAGGGCGATCGGGCCGATCGGCTGGTAGCGCACCCCGTGCGGGCCGTTGGTCGCGGTCACCACCGAGTCGCTGACCAGGACCTCGCCTGGGCGGGCGTAGTCGGTGATCCTGGCCGCCACGTTGACGGTCCTGCCGAAGTAGTCGCCGTCCTGGAACACGACCGGGCCGCTGTTCACACCCATGCGGGCGCGGGGCAGGCCCTGGTCTGGGATCTGCTTGACCAGCTCCAGCCCTGCCAGAACCGCCTGGGCCGGGTCAGGGAAGTAGAACATCACCCCGTCGCCGAGCAGCTTGACGGGATGTCCGCCGTACTGGTGCGCCACCGTGGAGACAAGCTCGACCAGCCGAGCGGCCAGGTCGGCGGCGGCCCGGTCGCCGCGCTCCTCGGTGAGGGTGGTGTAGCCAGTCAGGTCAAGGAAGGCGATCGCCGGGGGCCGCGCTGGCCGGCGTTGCCCAAGCCCCGCCTGCTCCAGGCTGTTCTCGGTGTTGAGCACGATCGACTCGATGACGTAGTGCTCCAGGTGCCGGCGGTACAGCAGCAGCACGGTGCGTTCCAGCGCGGGCAGCAGGGGGGCGGCAGCCGCGGTGATGGCATCGGCACGAACCTGCTGCTCGGAGGCGCCCGCGGCGGCCAGCGGCTCCTGGATGCGGGTCCGAAACAGCCGGATCTGGGATTCGGCCAAGCGCCGCAGGCTCTCCCCAAGCTGTCTGGCGATGCCAAGGGTGACGGTCTCGTCGTGCTCGAAGGCCGAGTAGCCCAGCACCGCCAGGCGCAACAGCTCGGCATCGTCGGCTCGAAGCGGCTGCTCCGGTTCGGGCCGGGCGAGCTCCCAGGCCGCATACAGGCGGGCGACGAGGCTGTGCGGTAACTCCAGCTCGACGGCGGCCTGCTGGAAGGTCGTGGTGACCTGGGGTGTCGGATCCGGGAACAGCACCTGGGCCCAGCCCAACGAGTAGGCGCCGGCGGCAATCAGCTGGCCGATCTGCGCTGGGGCGATGCCAGCCCGATCCAGCGCTTGGATGATCCGGACCCGCTGAATATCCGCCGGGTGGAACATCCCAGCGGCGTCCGGGCTGAGGATGCCCAGGTCGACCAGCCGCAGAAGCCGCTGCACGTTGACTCCCGAGCGCTCGGCAAGCTCTCGCATGGGCAACCCGGTCATCGGCAGCATCGTAGCGCCGCTACCATGCCGGTGATCCAGCGGTGCATCGCCCGGGATCACGCTTGGAGCAGGCCGACGCCCAGGGTCACCACCCCGACCGCCAGCGACAGGCCGCCGAGGTAGATCAGGCCGATGAGCCCGTTGGGCCGTTCCGCCTTGGGGGAGACCACCGACAGGAAGAAGCCGAGCGACACCAGGATCGGCGCCGCCAACAGCGTCACCCGAACCAGCGTCTTCAAGCCGCCGGACAGCGGCGTCTGGTCGACGTAGAGCATGCCGACCAGCGCGAGCACGATCCACACACCGGGGTGGGCATGCCCGGCGCGGAACATGTTCTGCCGCAGGGGGTTGTCGAGGTAGCCGGGGATGCGGCGGGTCAGCATGGTCAGCAGCGAGCCGCCGCCGAACTCCACGGCGACCAGCAAGATGAGCAGGATCGCGGCGAAGATTCTGGATGCGGACGACATACGCTCCCTCCACAACACGGGATCATGGGCCTGATGACGAGGTATGGAATCGCCGTGCGGCCTGCTCAAGCTCATCCAGGCAGTCGGCGTCAGCAGCGGTAGGTGGTTGCTCGTTGGCACTTCCTTCACGGGGTTGAGCTTCCCTCCGACTCCTCGACCTGGAGGTCGTGGACGTGCAGGCGGTTCACCTCCAGCTCCTCGATCCGAAGGTGGCGGATGATGGCCCGACCGATGGCCAGCCGGCCGATCGCCAAGGCGCCGACGGCGCCCGCCCCAAGGGCCGCGGCTCCGACCGCGACTGCTCCAAGGCGAGCCGCCGGGAGCTGGACCGCTCGACGGGTGCTTGCGGCGCTCATGGCGCGCCCGGCCCCGGGGTCGCCGAGGAGCTCATGAGGCGCTCGATCGCCTCGTCCCAGGCTACGGGCAGGGCCGATCCCTTGACCGTCCAGAACGTGAACCGGGTCGGGCCCATCCTGGGGCGGAGTTTGCGGATGATGGCCAGGTGGGGCATGGCGCGGGCGAAGGCGTCGAGGTGGTCCTGGTCGGTCCAGGCCGAAAGGGTCCAGAACGTCTTCTTCATGGGCTGGGCGAGCAGGGTGTAGCCGACCAGCCCGTCGGTCCGCTCCAGCTGGCGGACCACCGACAGCGTGAGGCGGAGGAACCGGGGGACGGTGCGGCGCGACCGCAGCGGCAGCCGTGAGGCCATCACCAGGTAGCTCTGGTCGGGAGCGGCTTGGGTGACCGTCCGCCATGGCAGTGGGGGCATGGCAACCTCCGTCCTAGGAACGCGCCGGGTGAAAGGTCTGGCCGAGGGGGCGGACCAGGCGCTGGTAACGGGGCCGCAGGGCCAGGCGGTACAGGACCCGGAGCAGCAGTGGCTGCCCGCCCAGCAGCTCGGCGCGCTCGGTCGGCGAGGCGTGGTCGAGGACCCATGGGCCGGCGAAGACGAACGACCGCATGCCGACCAGCTTGAAGGCCGCCTTGTTGAGGTCGGCGTACTCAGTGGCGGTGAAGTGGGTCGAGTACCTGGGGAATGCGACGGCCTCCTCGTGCGTGGTGTGGGTGTCGACGATGGCCTTGAGGGCCACGGCGGCCTTGACGGCCTCTTCCCGTTCCCCTTCCCACTGGCCGCCGCCGGCGGCGCCGGCCAGCCCGCCCAGGCTCTCCCTGGCCACCTCGAGCCGGTCGGCCAGCACCTGGTGCTGGCCTTCCAGCTGGCCGTCGGCCTCGGCAAAGGACGGATCACGCTCCAGCAGCGCGGGGTAGACGACGGCCTCCTCGGCGTGGTGGTGGTCGTGGATGGCGCCTTCGTAGCGGGCATACCAGTCGGCCAGCGCCCGCAGCCGGGCGACGTCGGCCGGCTGGGCGGCGCTGACCAGCTCGGTGAGCCGGGCGGCGTCGGCGCGCATCGACCGGTGCTCCAGATAGCTGATCCGGAGATCCGGCTTGGTGGGGTCGTCCATGCTGCCTCCCTGGCGTCGCCCCCCGCTGTTCGGTCACCCGGAGGCTAGGCAAGTCGGCGTCGGCTCACACCGGCGAAATCACCGGGGTTGTGTCAGTCGAGCCGGAACTGTGCGAGCTGGGTGCGGGAGCTGATGCCGAGCTTGGCGAAGACGTTGCGGAGGTGGAAGTCGACCGTCCGGGGACTGAGGAACAGCTGGGCGGCGACCTCGCGGGTGGGCAGCCCGCGGGCGACGAAGCGGGCCACCTGGAGCTCCTGGGGGGTGAGCTGCCGGAGCGTCGATGGATCGCGCCGGCGCGTGGCCTGTCCGCTGGCTCGTAGCTCCAGGCGCGCCCGCTCGGCCCAGGGCGCCGCACCCAGGCCCTCGAACGTGTCGAGGGCGGCCTGGAGATGGGCGCGGGCGTCGACCCGGCGCCGGGCCCGGCGCAGCAGCTCGCCGTAGGCCAGCTCGACGCGGGCCCGTTCGAACGGGCGCCTTGCCCGCTGGTGGTGATCGAGCGCCTCCTCGAACCGGCCCTCGGCCACGTGGCCGTCGGAGAGCAGGCCGCGGGCGTGGGCCGTCCTCGCCTGCGCCCACGGAGCGGCGGTGTGGGTGGCGGAGGCCTCCAGGGCGCCGAGCCATTCGAGCGCGCTATTGCGCCGGCCGGCGTGGACGGCCGCCTCGACGCCGTCCAGCGCGGCCATGGTCACGACCACCGGATGGCTGAGGTCCCCGAGCAAGGTGCCCGCCGAGGCCGGCCGGGCCGTTGCCGCCTTCTGGACCGCCCGGGCCCACCCGACGACGTCGTTGACCGCGCCCTGGAAGACGCCGAGGGAATGCGCTGCCGCCACCTGCTCGGTCTCGCCGACCCGAGACCAGAAGCCGTCCTCGTCGCCCTGCAGCGCCGCCAGCAGGGTCAGCCAGGCCAGCGGGAGGGCGGACAGCGCCCGCTGGCCGGTCCCCGACGCCAGCCGGACGGCTTCGGCGGCGCTGGCGGCCGCGGCGGTCCAGCGGCCGGTGAGCAGTTCGGCCTGGGCCAGCCGCGGCAGCGCGAACAGCAGCTCGGCGACCTTCCCTCCGGCCCGCGCCGCCGCCGCCACCCGGACGTTGAGCTGGTAGGCGGCAGCGTCGTCGCCGACGTAGAACGCGTGGTGGGCGGCCAACGACAACAGGTCGGGATCCTCGAGGCGCCGGGCCAGCTCGATGGTCCCGGTGAGCAGGCGGACGGCCGCCGCCGGGTCGCCGTCCAGATAGCGGAGGAACCCGGCGATCAGGTCGGCGAAGTAGCGGTCGTACGAGTCGTGGGCTGGTCCGAGGCGGGCCGCGACCCGGCCCAGTTCGGCGCCGGCGTCCTGGTCGGACTCCAGCCACGCCGCCTCGGCGCCGCCGGCAAGGATCCTGCGGGCCTGGCCGGGGTCGACCGGCGCGACGTCCAGGGCCGCCTGGATCAGGATCCGTTGGGCGACGGCCACCGAGCCGACGCTGATCTCGTACCAGCCTCGCAGCCGGCCGACGTCGGCGCGGAGCAGCGGCTCGGACGCCAGCGGCCGGGCCGCCTGGAGCAGCCCGGCGGTCCGGCTGAGCTGGCCGGCCAGCCAGGCGTTCTCGGCCGCCGCGACCAGCCGCCGCCCTCGCGCCGCCGGGTCGGCGGAGAGCGCGGCCGCACGCTCCAGCGCCGCGCACGCCGCCTCGAAGCCGCCCCGCCCGCGGGCCCGCTCGGCCGCCGCGTCCAGTTCACGTACCACGCGCTCGTCCGGCTCGACCGCCGACGCCGCCAGGTGCCAGGCCCGGCGGTCGGCGTCTCCTTCGCGGCCGAGCACCTCGGCGAGCGCTCGATGCGCCTCCCGGCGCTGGCTCGTGGTCGCTCCCTGGTAGACCGCCGACCGGACGAGGGGATGGCGGAAGTCGAGCTCTCCGGCCCGGACCCGGACCAGCCCGCCCGCCTCGGCGGCGTCGAGCGCCGCCGCTCCGGCGCCCAGCGCCGCCGCCGCCGCAGTCACAGTGGCCTGCCGGCCGGTGTCCTCGGCTGCGGCGACCAGCAGGAACGCCTGGGTGTCGGTGGGAAGGCGGCGCACCGGCTCCAGGAACGCGCGCTCGACGCCGTCGGTCAGCGGCAGCCGGAGCGGGAGCGGCTCCTTCCCGGACAGCTGCCCCGACGTCAGGACCGAAGGCAGCTCGATCAAGGCCAGCGGGTTGCCGCCGGTCTCCTCGACCAGCCGGTCGCGCACCTCCGGGGCGACCGACACCGGTGCGCGCGCGGCGAGCAGGGCAGCCACGGCGACCCGATCCAGACCGCCGACCTCCAGCTCGGGAAGCCCGGCGGCGTCGAAGCGACGGGGATCTCCGTCCCGCGCGGCGAACAGCAGCACGACGCCTTCCGCCTCCAGCCGCCTGGCGACGAAGACCAGGGCGTTGGTTGACGCCTCGTCGAGCCAGTGGGCGTCGTCGACGACACCGAGCACGGGTTGCCGCTCGGCCGCCTCGGCGAGCATGCTCAGGACGGCGACAGAGACGAGGAACCGGTCATCGCCCCTCCCCTGCTCGAGGCCGAAGGCGGCCCGCAGCGCCGTGGCCTGGGGCGGGGGAAGACCCTCGAGCTGGCCCAGTGCCGGCCGTAGCAGCTGGTGCAGGCCGGCGAACGCGAGCTCGGCCTCCGATTCGATCCCGCGCGCCTCCAAGACCTGCATGTCCGAGGCCTGCGCGACCGCGTCCTGCAGCAGCGCCGACTTTCCCGCACCGGCCTGGCCGCGCAGGACGAGCACGCCGCTCCGGGAGTCCCGGGCGGCGTCCAGGAGTGCGGTCATAGCCGACCGCTCGGCGTCCCTGCCGTAGAGCATCGCCAGTCAAGGGTGCGAAGGCCCGCCCGGGCCCGACTTCCCCTCCCTCCTCTCTCGCTCACGCGCCTGATTGTTTCGCATCTGGCCGCTTGCCAGGGAGGCTGCGAGAATCAATCGTCGTCGCGTCGCCCGTGTCCAGCCCTCCAACCGCACCGGAGTCGCTCGTGACCAAGGGCGCCCGATATCGCCTGCTTGCCGTGGTGTACGGCAGCCAGTTCGTTCCGCTGGCCTTCTTCCTCTACGGGCTGACCGCCGTGCTCCGCGAGCAGGGGGTGGCGTTGGAGCGGATCGCGCTCGTCCAGTTGTTCGCGCTGGTCTGGGTGGTGAAGTTCGCCTGGGCGCCCCTGGTCGACCGCTGCGGCTGGCGACGGCTCGGCCACTACCGTAGCTGGCTGCTGATCGTCCAGGCACTCCTGGCCATAGCAGTCCTCGCGCTCATTCCCCTTGACGTTGACCAGGAGCTGCCGCTGGTGCTCGGGCTCGTCGGTGCCATCGCGGTACTCTCGGCCACCCATGACATCGCCGCCGACGCCACCGCGGTCCGCCTGCTCGAACCGTCCGAGCGCGGCGTCGGCAACGGCATCCAGAAGGCCGGCGGCTACTTCGGCCTGATGGTGGGCGGCGGGGGCATGCTGATCGTCTACGACCGGCTCGGGTGGGGTGTCGCGCTAGCCGTCGTGGCGGCGCTCACTGCGCTGCCGCTGCCGGTGCTGCTGCGCTGGCGGGAGCGCGAGGTGATCCCGGCCGCCGCCCCGCGGCCGAGGGGGTCGTTCCGGGCGCTGGGCAGCTTCTTCCGCCAGCCCAGCGCGGCGCGATGGGCGCTGATCGTCCTGCCCCTGTACTACCTCGGCATCGCCACGGCCTACCCCCTGGTGACGCCGATGCTGGTCGACGCCGGCTGGCCGCTGGACCGGATCGGCGCCGTCTCGGTCGTGGGTGGCGGGACCGCGGCGGTCCTGGCTTCGCTTGGGAGCGGGGCGCTGGTGACCCACCTCGGCCGCCGACCCGCGCTGGTCGCCTTCGGCCTGCTCCAGGTCGCCGCGATCATCTCCCTGCTCCCGGTGGCGGGGGGCGATGGTGGCACGCTGACCGGGCTCGCTTCGGTGGCGCTGCTGAACGTCGCCTACGCGACCGCCGGCACGGCGGTCTACACGATCAACATGGACTGGAGCCGGGCCGGGTCAGCGGGAAGCGACTACACCGTGCAGGACAGCTTGGTCCATCTCTACTCCCAGCTCGCGGGGGCCACCGCCCTAGGGCTGGCAGGCGCCCTCGGCTACCCGTGGATGCTCGGCCTGTCGGTCGTCCTCGGGTCGGCCGGCGTCGCCGCTGCGGCCTGGCTCTTCCACCAACCGTCCGCCCCGTCGCCGCGGGTTGAAGCGGCGCAGCGCTCGGCGTGAACGCTACGCCACCTCAACGGCCTCAGTTGCGCGCTCGCCTTCGTCGTCCTGCGCCGACCGACGCCAGCCCTGATAGCCGCTCACAGCTCGCCACCAGCCGCGTCACGTATCGCCATAACGGATGGCAGTCACCGGCCCGCTCTACTCTCAACCCGTCATTCTCCGAGGACAGCAGTGCGCCGAGGCGCGGCCCGTACGGCTGAGCGACACCGAGCAGCCGCCTGGTGCTGCGGTGCTGAGGGTCGCGCTGGCACGTGGCCTCACCGCCGAGCCGTCATAGGTTCCGAGCGCCGCTGGCCCCACAGGAGCGACGGTTCGGCGTCCCAGCGGACGGTCGATGTCGTGGTGGTGGTCCAGGATGTCCAGCTGCTTGCATGCCGTTCGTCGCCTTGCCTCCGTCCGCGCGTCCGGTGTGCGGGCGTCGGTGCCCGCGCGTCCTGCGCCGCTGTCGCCGTGTCGCAGCGCGGGGTTGGTGGATCGCAGCAGCGCGGCGGGCGACCGCGTGGCTGGGAGGGCCGGGTGGCTGGGAGGGCCGGTTCGACATGATCACCCTGCTTGGAGGGCGGCTCGGTCGTCTGCCCGCTCCGCGCCGACGGCCCCCCGGGGGGCCATCGCTCGCCGTGGCCGTCGTCGCCACAGCCGCGTGATCAGCCTGTTTGGGCGTCGCCAGCCGGGCGCGCCGGCTCACCAGCGGTGCTGCCCGTCTGCTGCCCGAGGACCCCGAACCAGGCACCTGAAGCAAGGAGCCGGGTCCGTAGACCCGGCCTGACCTGCAATGATGCGTGGTGGGCGCGACAGGGTTTGAACCTGTGACCTCTTCCGTGTCAGGGATAATCTGGCGAATTTTCTAGCCGCAGCGGAGCGGTGTAACGCGTTATGACCTGCGGATTTGTTGACCGCTGGTGACCGGTAGTGTCTCCTTGTTTCCGCTGGTCCGCGGCCCAAATGCGGCCCAACCGCTTTCGGACCCACCTGAAATGGCCCTCCCGATCAACCACTCTCCGTAGCCAATCCCAATCGCATCACGCTCAGCAATCCATCAACCCGATCCGCCACCAGCCCTCCAAGCCACCCCAACCTCATAACGCATTCCAACCCCACC